>JAHJLO010000096.1 GCA_018821685.1 Patescibacteria group bacterium | reverse complement strand
CAGCCTCCAAAACTTCCGTAGGAATCATCCAAATTGTGGTATTTGATTGATCTGAACTAAGGTCATTGATAGCCTGCAAAGTTCTTAGATGCATTGCCCCTGGTGTTTCAGAAAGTGTTTTTGCTGCCAAAGCTAAATTAGTTGCTGCAATTCTATCCCCATCAGCTTTAATAATAACAGCTCTTTTCTCTCTCTCGGCTTCAGCTTCTTTTGAAATAGTTCTTTTCAAATCTTCTGGAATGACAACGTCTTTTAATTCAACAGATTCGATATCGATACCCCAAGGATCAGTTAATTGATCAACTCTTATCTTAATTTGGTCAGCAATTTCTGCTCTTTTTTGTAGGATGTCATCAAGGCTTCTTTCTCCAACAGAGTTTCTCATTGTAGTTTGAGCTACTTGAGATACCGCATAGTAATAATCTTCAACAGCAAGAACTGCTTTTGCAGCATCTTTAATCTTGTAATAAACAACAGCATTAATTCTCGCAGGAATATTATCTTTTGTAATTACCTCTTGGTCAGGAACATCAACGGCTTTAGTTCTTATGTCCATTTTTTTCATTGATTGAAAAATAGGAACGACAATTCTCCATCCTGGTTCTTTAATTCCTGTAAATTTACCCAAAGTAAACATAACCCCTCTTTCATATTGATTTACTTGTCGAATAAAAATTACAAGCAAAACAATTATTGCAGGTAAATAAGAGAACAAACCACCTAATGTAAAAATATTTATCATGTCTTTAAAATTAAATTATTAATGTTTTTAAATTTTTTCGAAACTACCTGTGACCCAATCAAATTCAGTCTCCCAATCTCTAGTAGGGCAACTCCATCCAGGGCTATTGGGATGAGGTCTCCCGGTTGATTCCATATCACGAATACCTAGCACGTAATACTCTCCAAAGGAAGCGTCGCACCCATAATTACCAGTACCATAAACATAATAAGAATAATAAGTTGATCCTTCATTTATAGGATCAAGTGGGACAACAGGCATGTAGTTATTATCTTTCAAAAAATCAATAAAATCTCCTCCGTCTTCAGTGCTATGTTCCCAACTTCCATTACTAGAATTTTCTTCGGGATAACTTCCATTATCATCATAGTACATTTCAAGAGCTATTTGTATTTGCCTCATATCAGATAATCTTTTGGCGTCTCTTGCTTTTACCCTTGCTGTATTTAAACTCGCTAAGACAACAGAAGATAGTAAGCTAATAATGGCAATCACCACTAATAATTCTATAAGAGTAAATCCCTGATTTTTTTTTAAATCTACAGTAGTCTTTACTAGAGATATAGATGTTTTTTGTTTTTTTAAAATATTTAAATTCATCTCGACTTTGAATAATAAAAGTTAAATTCTGCTTTTTTAAAGATCCCAAATTAAAAAATGTACGCAGTCTCTGCAGGGATAAGTGGAAACTCTCCTGCTGAATATTTTTTATTATCACCAGAAAACAATACAAAAGAAAAAATGATAGCAATAATTGAAAAAACAATCAAAACATATTCAGCTTGTTTTTTTGTCTTTATAGTTCCACTTGAAAAATTAATCAATATTCCAGTTAAACCTTTAGAAGAATCTTCATAATGAGATCCACCTACTAAAATTTCATCAAATTGTATTCCATTGCTCATACTATCTAAAATTATAACATGATTAATTTTTAGTTTGTAGTCTTAATTTTAAACTTATAAACAATTGATTAGGGTTTACATAGCACCTTCATCCGTCTGAGTTGGCTTCCTAAATTCTAAATTCAATAACATCACCATCTTTTACAATATAATCCTTCCCTTCTATTCTTATCAAGCCTTTATCGCGAGCTTCAGCTCTAGAACCAGCCGAAATTAAATCTTTCCAATTAATGACATCGGCTTTAATAAATTTATCTTTAAAATCTGTATGAATAGCTGTTCCCGCCATAGGAGCAGTCCAACCATTTTTTATAGTCCAAGCTCTTGTTTCTTCAACACCGGTTGTAAAATAAGTCATTAAATTAAGCAATTCATAACCAGTTCGAATCAAACCGTCGATATCATCAGCAGAACCTCCCAATTGTTGTTTATACTCATCTTTTTCATCGGGAGCAAAATCTTTTAATTCATGTTCAATTTGAGCATCAACTTTTACATACTTAGCTCCACTATCCTCAATAAATTTAATAAGTTCATCATATCGAGCATCTTCAACCTCATCTAAATTTCTGCCCTCTGATTTTTTGTTCAAAATATAAAGAATAGGTTTCATCGTGAGAAGGTGTAAAGCTTTAATAAGTTTTAATTCTTCTTCACTCATTTCAACAGTAGAAGCAAACTTACCTCCGTCGAGAACTTTTTCGATTCTAGCCAAAACTTCATTTTCTACAATAGCCACTTTATCATTCTTTTTAACATCTTTTTGGAGATTAGTAATCCTTTTTGTAACAGTCTGGAAATCAGCCATTATTAATTCAAGATTAATAACTTCAACATCATTCATCGGATCAATTTTTCCGCTGACATGGATAATTTTATCATCTTCAAAAATCCTAACCATTTCCGCGATGGCATCTACCTCCCTTATGTTTGCTAAGAATTTATTTCCCAATCCCTCACCAGAATGGGCACCAGCGACAAGACCAGCAATATCAACAAATTCAATGGCAGCTGGAATAGTTTTTTTAGTTTGAGAAAATTCAGCCAACTCATCTAAACGGCTATCAGGTACAGAAACAACACCCACTGAAGGGTCAATTGTGCAGAACGGATAATTTTCCGCATCCACTGATTTTTTAGTCAAAGCATTGAATAGTGTTGATTTTCCAACATTAGGCAAGCCGACGATTCCGATTGATAACATGATTTAGTTTTTAGTTATTAGTTTCTAGTTTTTAGTTTTTAGTAATTAACTCAACTCGCTGAGTTAATTAAAAATACTTTTGTTATAGTAGCTTTTTTTTGATTATAATTCAATGTTTCAAACGGCTACGCCCCTCAAAAAAGGGCGTAGCCGTTTGAATATTCCTAGATTACTTCATTTCATTCGCAAAGAAGAAAATCTGAAAAATTTTCGTTGATGAATTTTGCTTCACAAAATTCATCCGTCGTTGCTGTTAACTTTTTATATTACATTATCCCCTTCAACTCATCTTGATGAGCCTGCATCACCTCCATGGTTGCAGCCATTTGGTCTTTACCTTCTTTCATTTTAGCTTGTACTTCTAAACCTATTTTTTGAAACAACTCTGGGTTTTCAGTAACAAGTTTAATCATTTTATCTTGTTCAGCTTCTGGGACATCTTTCATCTTAGCTTTAATCATCTTCCTCATTAACATTTCTTTTATACTCATAT
>JAHJLO010000095.1 GCA_018821685.1 Patescibacteria group bacterium | reverse complement strand
TTAGATAAAAACAATAAGTTTCTAATTTATTGTGCTGGGGGAGTGAGGTCAAATAGTGCTGGAAGATTTATGGATAGTCTTGGTTTTAACGAAGTTTATGAATTAGAAGGCGGAATAGCTAATTGGGAATAAAAAACAACTAAAAAATCCAACACCTCAGACTTGAGGCGTTGGATTTTTTAGTTGTTTTTAGAGATTAGCTCGGAGCCCACAGTTTTTCTTGAATTTTTTAAAATATTTGTTATTCTGTGATGAGGTCTATAGTCCTTATTAATTATTTTAAAATTTTATTGAAGGTGATTCCTATGGGCATTGGAGGTATTAATTATGGATGGTTGGATGATGATGATTACGGGGGAGAGGTTGATAGAGGAAGAGAAGAACCCTCAAGTATGTTGGATCCTAATCAACAGGAATATTTAAAAAGAATTTCTGAGGGTTGGCATAATCCCGAGAAGTGGGGTTTAAAACCTACGGAAAGAAACAAAAAATTTTAATATAAAAAAAGAGCAGTCGAAACTACGGTTTTCAAGTTTGAGAAACCGTAGTTTTTCTTTTCTCGAATTAATTAAAGAAAGAATTTTAAAACAAAGAATTCTCTTTGGAAGAATTAAGATCTAAATGGTAATTTCTAGGGCAGGGGATTGACTAATATTAAAATAAGTAATACTATTTTATATAGAAATCATCAACAGGATTTATTAAAAACTAAGGAGGTGGAGAATGTTTAAGTTAACATTATTTAGATCGTTAGCAATAATACTTTTTTTCTTTTTTTCTCTTACGGGTTGTTTTCCAAAGAATCTTTCAAATTCAAATATTAACCTTGGTCCTTCAGACCTTGGAATTAATAACGGGAGGTCTTGGGTAAATCCAGATGATAATAATCCTTCTATCAGAACAAGGGTTATTCCTCCAAAACAAACAAATGATTTTTTCCTTTGTTTACTTCCAGAATCTAAGAAGGTTCTGGTTGTTAAGTCTCGAGAAGCTTGCGGGGTATTGATTAAGAAAAAAATTAAAGAGATAAGTCAGGCTATCCTTATCCGAAATTCTCAGAGGTCTAGAGAGGCTCAATTAAGAAGGCTCGAAGGTCTTTCAGATCCTTATTTTGAATCACCTTATTGTAGAGCTCTTCTTAGGAGCGAGTTATTATGGAATTGGGTGAATACCCCCAGCTGTTGTGCGACTAACCCGATCCATTGTAGAGCAATCCAAGAATCTTTAAAAAGAATAGGAAAACGCTGAGCCTATTTTTTAAGCCGGGAACACATTTGTGTTCCCGGTTTTTTTTAAATGTATTTTAAGCTAGTATTGACTTACATCAAAATAACTAGTATAATTACAATCAGAATTAAAGAAGGCAAACAATTTTTTGTTTTTTTGAAAAAATATTGAGGAGATTCAAGATGAAAAAGAATATTTTTTATTTGTTGTTAATAGGGGTAGTTTTTTTGTTTTCTGGGTGCAGTAAGTCTAATTACAGCATCGCTCCTGCAGGTAGCTGGCTTGATCCTGCAAAACAGGGCGCAACCGTCAGACACATTTCGACTTTACCTCCTCCTATCGACTGGTTGGATCCCGGCGATTTGTCTGACCAACCGATTGATTGCTTACTCCCCGGTGAGGAAGACTCTATTACCGTTTATTCGCAGAAATTATGCGAAGAACTTATTAAGAGGAGGAAGAAACAAATTAACAATGAGGCTCTGAAAAATCAACGGAGTTTTCCTCATTCATTTCAGGATTCCGGAACAGATGAGTACCCGAAACCAATCTATGACCAGGTTTACTCGAAAGAGCGTTGTGATAGCTTGAAGTTTAAGGAAATCGGTGTTTGGTGTCGGGAGTGTCGAGAATCTCTTCCTGACAAAATGTTCTGTTCTCTTCAGGGGTATTATTATCCTTGATTGAGAGTTCTCACCAGAAGCTGGAAAGCACTTATGTGTCTTCCAGCTTCTTTTTTTGCTAAGTTTTTCCCCTTTTAGCTTTAAAAAATATGTTTTATACTATACTTAGTATTAATTTTTATTAAAGATAAGTGTGAAATCTTATTTTTGTAAGATTATATGTAAATTACTAATTAATTAGATACAAGAATTTTAATATTCTGTATTTCTAACAGGATGAAAAAAATAAAAAAATATTTAATAGCTTTTGTTGTCTGTTTTCCTTTTATACCGGCTTTTGTTTTAGCATCTAGCGCGCCAGAAAATTTTCAGGGTTTAATTGGTAGAGCTGTTGAATTAATAAGTTTGATGGTTCCTTTGTTGATTTCAGCATCGGTTTTATTGTTTATATATGGCATTGCTCGTTATATTTATTATGGAGATAGCGATACTAAAAGAGAGGAGGGGCGTAATTTTATGATGTGGGGAATTATTGCGTTATTTGTTATGGTTTCAATTTGGCCCCTAGTAGGTATTGTTAGGGAAACGATTTTTGGTTCGTCGGGGGATACGGTTGATGTCTATCAAGGTAATTTAGACTTTGATGATTCCTACGATCAATATTAATCAAATAATAAAATTAGATCTAAAAACAAATACTAAAATGAGGATCTAAATTAAAATTTATCCACAGACAGCATCGCTTTGTTTCTAGGATTTGGTATTATTAAGGGAGTAACCTTCATTTCAGATTAATTTTTTATTTAATTTGAATAATTTTGTTTAAAGAGTTATTAATTATTAATTT
>JAHJLO010000094.1 GCA_018821685.1 Patescibacteria group bacterium | reverse complement strand
ATTCAATAATTTATTTTTAATATAAATCATCATTTTTGGTTCTACACCAGCTGTCCATTTTTTAACAACTTCATTTTGAAGTCCTAGCTTTTTAACTTCATCTTCTGGAGTACCATCTTCAATTTCCATTTCCGAACGAACCTTACCATTTACTTGCAAAGCAATTGTAAAAGTACTGTCTTTAGCTAGAGTCTCGTCAAATTCAGGCCAATTTTCATCTTGGATTAAACCACCATTAGCTAACTGTTCCCAAATTTCTTGTGTAATATGAGGAGCAAAAGGAGAAAGTAGTTTTAAGAAAGTTTGATAATCTTCTTTTGATATCTCTGATTTTTTAACAACATTTATAAATTTCATCATATCCGAAACAGCTGTGTTATAAGCGAGATTTTCGATATCTTTAGTCATTCGGCTAATTGTTTTGTGCAATTCTCTTACAACATCTTCTGAACTTTTTTCTTTCAATTCATCCTTAATTGACCAAACTTTTTCTAAAAACCTATAAACACCGACAATATTATCTTCATTCCACATAACCTCGTCTTCTAGAGGTGCGGCAAAAAGCATATAAGTTCTAACGGAGTCGGCCCCAAATCTCTTAACCATATCATCCGGGTTTACTACATTCCCCTTTGATTTACTCATTTTCTTTCCTACCCCATCCAAAACCATTCCCTGGTGTCGTAACTTTAAAAATGGTTCGTCAAAACCAAGCAAGCCAATCTTGTTCATTGCTTTTGTAAAAAAACGTGCAAATAATAAATGCATGTAAGTATGCTCGGCTCCACCAATATACAAATCAACTGGCAACCACTTTTTTCTCTCTTCTGAACAGAATTCATCTTCATTATGAACATCTGGATATCTCAAAAAATACCAGGCCGAATCAACAAAGGTATCCATTGTGTCATATTCAGGAGTCCACCCCTTACCGAAGATTTTTTCAACTCTTTCTTTTAATTCTTTTGATTCGGATAGAGGAGAAACACCTGTGGGTTTGAAATCAACATCAGTTGGAAGTGTCCAAGGTAAGTGTTCTTCAGGCACAAGTTTAGCTTCTCCTTCAGGAGAATAAACAATCGGAATAGGACAACCCCAATATCTCTGTCGCGAAATTGACCAGTCTCTTAATCGATAATTAGTTGTCATTTCTCCACCTACAAACTCAGTAATTTTTTGCTTGGCTTCTTCAGAGTCCAATCCATCCAAGTTTCCTGAATTAACTATTTTACCTTCTCCTGTGTAAGCTTCTTCTTGAATATCATTTCCACCAGAAATAACTTCTTTAATTACTAATTTGTATTTTTTCGCAAACTCATAATCTCGCTCATCATGAGCTGGTACAGCCATAATTGCACCTGTTCCATATCCCGCCAAAACATAGTCGGCTATAAAAATCGGAATTTCTTCTTGATTGGCTGGATTGATAGCAGAAACACCCTCAATTTTTACACCGGTTTTTTCTTTTGCCTCCATTCTGTCTAACTCAGTTTTATTTTTAGTTTCTTCTATATATTTTTCAACTTCATCCCAGTTTGTGATTTGATCTTTTAGTTTTTGAACCAAACCGTGTTCTGGAGCCAAAACCATATAAGTGGCCCCGAATAATGTATCTGGACGAGTTGTGAAGACTTTTATTTTTTCCTGAACAGCTTCATTTCTATTTGCAGAGACAACAGGAAATTCGATATGTGCTCCCTCTGACTTCCCTATCCAATTCCTCTGATTCTTTTTTGTGTGTTCTGGCCAATCTACTTTATCTAAATCATTAATCAAATCATCCGCAAAATCAGTAATTTTGAAAAAATATCCTGGAATTTCTTTCTGTTCAATTTTAGTTCCACATCTTTCACATTCACCAGCAAGAACCTGTTCATTGGCGATTACAGTCTGGCAAGAAGAACACCAGTTCGCTTTCTGGGTTCTCTTATAAACTAAATCATTCTTGTAAAATTGCTCAAAAATCCACTGCGTCCATTTGTAATATTTTGGGTCAGAAGTTACAGCTTTTTCATCAAAATCGTAGTTAATACCCAACATTTTCATCTGGCTCATGTAAGTATTAATATTTCTTTCAGTAGTTTCCACTGGATGAACCCCTGTTTTAATCGCAAAGTTTTCTGCTGGCAAACCAAAAGCATCAAAACCTTGTGGGTGTAAAACATTAAAACCCTGCATTTTTTTAAAACGATAAAATACATCACTGGCGGTATAAGATTCTGTATGTCCCATATGAAGTCCATCACCAGAGGGATAAGGAAACATATCTAAAACATAATACTTATTTTTAGTATCATCTTTGTCTATTTTAGAAACATTATTTTCTTCCCAAAGCTTCTGCCATTTTTGTTCTATTTCTTTATGATTGTATTTTTCCATATCTATATTTCTTTAATAGTTTAATGTATTAAAGTATATAACAAAATACCCATACAAAAAAGTGAGAAATCAAAATAAAGAAGTTTGGTTTAATTCTTTTTTTGGAAAAAAGACTTTTTCGCAGGAACCTTCATTATCAATATCTTTTAATAATTTCAGATTTAAAGACAGACAGATAGGAAGATGGTCGGAACCTCTTTGATTAGATAAAATTTCAACATCTTTTACTGAATTTTCTATCTTCTTAGAAAGCAAAAAATAATCAAGTCTCTCGCTGGGCAATTGCAAAGCAGGTGGACCTACCCAAGAAAAAATAATTTTGTTTGGATAAAGTTTTCGATAGATGTCCACAAGACCTAATTCAAGAAAACTAAAGAAACTTTTTCTTTCTTCTAAAACTTTGTTTCGGAAACCTTCTCTGTTTTTAAAATAAAAATCATGGTTTTGAATATCGATATCCCTCTCCAAAACGTTCATATCCCCACAAACAATCAGTTCCTTTCCTTTCTTTTGTATCTCTTTTAAATGTAATCGAAAAGTTTTGTCCCAAATATTTATTCGATAATCTAACCTGGAAAAATCCATTTTTGAATTAGGAGTATAAACATTCACAATAAAGAACTCCTCAAATTCGAGGGTTATAACCCTCCCTTCATTGTCCAAGTTCTCCCCTTCTGAATTTAAAATTCCGAAATTAACATTAATGGGTTTAATTTTTGAAAAAATAGCTGTACCAGAATAGCCTTTTCTTTCACCAAAATGATAATAATGGAAAGGAAATTCGGAACAAAAATCACCGTACTCAGATCTTATTTTATCTTCAGAACTTCTTGTTTCTTGGACACAAAGAATATCTATATTTTGATTTTTTATAAAATCAAAAACCTCATCGGTTTCAGACCATGATTTTATACCATTTATATTCCAAGAAATTATTTTTGATTCAATCACAATCCTAAATTAATATATTTTTT
>JAHJLO010000093.1 GCA_018821685.1 Patescibacteria group bacterium | reverse complement strand
TTTTTGCACACTAAACAATGCTTTTTTTATATGATTATGGTTGTTCATTCCTTAATAATGATAAAAAACAAGAAAAAGTCCAGTATATTACTGGACTTTTTGTATTTGCCGACAACACTAAATGTCACTTAACTCTAAAATTCCAAGATGGACAGGTTATTCTATTGGTTTTAGATTAGTTAAAGATTATATGGAAAAGAGTGGTAAAAGCGCTTCTGAGTTGGTCAATGTTTCTGCTGAGAAATTTTTAAGTTAATTTAAAAGAAAAAAGTTGTTTTTATTATTTTTATATTTAGAACTCTGAGTCTTTTAACTTTTTTTTAATGTCTTGTTGTAATCTATTTAGATACTTTTGAATATTATTATCATTATATATTTTTATAGGATTAAATATTTTGAAAAATACTGTTCCTAATCTTATCCTGTCAAAAAGAACATCTAAAAAATTACCGTTAAAATCAATCTGCTTATTAATCACATTTAATTTTTGGTTATAAATATTATTCAAATTTTTGTTATCTTTTATACGAAACACCAAACTTTCTATCTCAAATTTTCTTATAAACATAATTGACAGTCTGTCTATAAATACAGCGGGGCTTTCTGAAACAAACTTTTCTATATCTTTACTCTCTTTGTTGTTTAGTAAACTAATCAAATTAAAATCAATTTTTCTAATAATATCATTTCTTAACTGATTAGCTTTATCAATTCTTCTTTTAGTCTCTCTCACTAATTTATCAGTTAACTCTAAATTTCTTACTAAATCTTCAAAGTGCCACAATTTATGATTTATGAAAATTAATTCACTAAATAAATCCAAAATATTACCTTTTGTTTTAACAGTTTCGTTATTAAAATGTTCTAAAAATACCAAACGTATTTGGCTATACGAAACTAAGTTATAATCATTTTCGTATATAAATATTACTTCAGGGTATTTTTTAAGAGAATACTCATAAACTGCCATATTTTTATAGTATGAGTTAGAATAAAATAGTACTCTTTTACCAAGCATCGCACTAGCTATAGCAACATGTAATCTATCTGTTCTAACCTCCTCATATTTCTGTATTTTTACAAGAAATTCTTGCAAAGGTTTCATACACCATCCATCATATGAAATATCTTCATTATCAGCAGGTAATTCTTTTTTATTTGATTCAACATCTACTCTAAAAGAGTTTAAAGTTCCTTTACCAACTTCTGAGTAATTTTTTAAATCATTGTAAAAAGCACAGTCATTCCAAAGGTAATATTCTACTTTTATTGCATTATTTTTAACAAATTCATAAGTAACTTTTTCCCTACAAAAAATAGTTATATTCGGACCAAAAGACTGAATAAGTTTTGATTGCCTTTTTCCTCTAATTGTATGAGGTAGTAATACAATTTTTTTATACATTCTGTATTTTTTAACAAGGAAATTATAAACATCGTCATACTCATCCACAAAGTTTCCTCCTCCATCGATAAATAAAATATCATTAATAATATCAGAATCTATTTCCACAAGATCAATATCTATGTTTAACTCATCTAATAAAGTTTTTGTCCCATGATAAATCAATGAATCTCCATAATTTCCAGGGAAACGATAAAAATCAACCCTACTATTTGAAAATAGTGACAAATATTTCTTTAAATCTAATTCAATTATATTTTCTTGCATACAAATATTTTTGGATACAAATACGAATTAATATTTGTCGCCAATTTTAATTCAACTTCTTTAATTATCTTCCATTTTGACAAATCTAATACTTGTTTAAACAATTCATATTCATTAGTATAAACTCCTAAAACTCCTTTCTTCTCTAAAGATTTTTCAGCAAAATGCACAAAGGCAGTATACATTTTTTCTAAATCCTCATTTTTTGATATCACCATACCAAAAGGCAAATCAGCCACAATAACATCAAATTTTCCTATTTTTGGTTGATCATAGATATCATGTTCAAGAAGTTTTATCCTTCTAATTAAACCTGCCTTTTTTACGTTTTGATAAGCCAATGTCAAATGTGATTTGTTATTATCAAAACCAACCAAAGCATCTAAATTTTTGTTATTTAATGCTGCTTCAATCAATAAAGTCGCACTTCCAGAAAAAGCATTTAAATATGTTTTCTTTTCTCCTATATTACAATATTCATTGAGAGCATAGGCTATCGTAGGATCCATGGCTCCACTCATATTGCTAATCTTATAACTTCTAAAAGAAAGAGGCCTTCTAGTTACTTGAACTGATATTTCCCAGAGATCATTAATTTTAGCAATATTAATTTTTAAATCAGCCTCTACATTTTCATCTAATTTAAATTCTTCTTTAATATACTTTACGATACTTTTCACTTCAGGGGAATCTGATCCTGCACAAGAAATTTTAAAAGTAGAAAACTTTTCTATCTTTTTATTTATTATTTCATCAATTATTTCTTTTAAAACAGATTTATGTTTGGATAGGTATGTTGGATTATAGAGTGGCCCAACTAATACTATACTCACAGATCCCACACTCTTCAAAACAAGTAATTTTTCAAAATCTTTATCAAAATTTAGATAAACAAAATCAACACCTTGTTCAAGTATTTCATAAGATGTTTTTTCTTTAACTTCTTTTATAACAATTTTATTCAAGCCTTTAGTAAAAGAAAGTTTTATTTTAAAATTATTTTCGTTCATAATTATTTTTAATTATTTCAAATACTTTATCAGTTCTTAATTTATCCATACAAAATGGTTCGCAACAATCAATTTCTTCTTGACGTGTTTTATGTTGGCATAAAACGTGTCTATCCTCATCAAAAATAGGTATAGCAAATTTTGATAAATGTAAATATTTAGGATGAGTTGCTCCAAAAAGTATAAAAGATTTTTTTCTGAAACTCTGAGAAATTACTCCTGGACCCGAATCATTTCCTATAAAAAACTCACAATGATAAATTAAAGATAACATTTCCTTAAAAGTATTTGAGTTTTCTAAAATTATAACTTTTATCTTTAAATTGTTTTTGAGAAGATCGGCTAACTTAACAAATTTTGAGTAACCCCAATTTCTCTTCTTACTTTCCCAATTACTAGTATATGGTGCAATTAATATATATTTTTCATTACTAATATTTTCAAACTTATCATTTATAACTGGGATACTATCGATTAGTGTATCATAAAATCCAATAGACTCCATGAATCCTTGAATATATGTTTTTTTATTATCACTAAATTCGTAAACAAGTTTTATAGTTGCATCAAAGCTATTATTCGCAAAAGCATCCTTAAACGGAATAATTTTTTTATAAGTTTTATTAATTAAATGAAAATTTGTTACTTCAGTTGCTAATGTAACTTCATCAACATATTTTAACAAGAATTTTGCAACAGATTCAGTCATTATAACATCACCAAGATTGCCTTCTCTCACTAAACATAAAGATTTTACCTTTCCTGTTTCTATTTTCCTTCTTAAATATTTACCATACCAAAAAGCTAAAGTATTATCATAAACTATTTTATCTTTTGGAATAGGAGTACCCCAAAAAGTACAGTGATCATAAAACCACTTTTTATTTATACCTTCAATATTATTTTTGTAATATTTTACGTATTTTCTTATTGTATTAATTCTTTCTAACCAGGGAGCGTTATCTTTAGAAGTAGTATCCTTTTCAAACTTTGCAAGTTTTTGCCATTTTTCATACAAAACTTGAGCGTTATCTCTAAATTCAAAATGTAGTAATTTAGCTTCTTCAAAAGGAACGATAAAAGGATTCCAATCAAATTTACCAAAAAAGCTCGGGTTGTTTTCAGTTTTTACATAATGACCCCCAACAACCACTTCTATATTTTTATGATTTTTAACAATTGTCTTTCTAAAATGCCCATATTCTTGCCATTTTTTTTCTGGCCAAGGATAAAAAAATTTTAGTGTATCTATTTTATTAACAGGAGAACATGTGTAATCTGAATGAGTATAATCAAACAAAGCATTCGCCCACCCAATTGTTGCATAAGGAATCCCTTTTGAATCTAATCTTTCAACAAAATCATGAATATTCTTTTCTTTAATAGAGAAAAATTCATCCACATCTAAAAAAGCAAACCAATCAATTTTAAAATTTTTATTTGCAAACTTTAAAAGTTTATTGATTATTTTTGCATGGTCAAAAATCTGATCAGTTTCATTAACAACAATAACTCTAGAATCG
Source organism: Patescibacteria group bacterium (assembly GCA_018821685.1). Taxonomy (GTDB): domain Bacteria; phylum Patescibacteriota; class Minisyncoccia; order Phycocordibacterales; family UBA12079; genus UBA12079. Next base: position 7,200 of record JAHJLO010000093.1, on the reverse strand, counting down.
TTCTTATATGAATCTAAAATATCATTAGTTTTATCAGTTGAGCAATGATTTGCGATAAAAATATAGTCAAAACCTAAATCTAAATGATATGTAATGTTAAAATCAATTAAAGCCTCTTCATTTCTTACAGACATTAAAATTGCAACTTTAGACTTATTTTTCATATTTAAATTATATTATTTATAAACCAAGTATTTTATTGAGGTAATCTTTAAATTTATAAAAGGCTGGATGTTTAGGATAAACCGCATGAAATAACGTAACATTTTCTAAACTTTCTAAATCTTTATTTTCATTCGGTCCAATTAACATATACTTATCTTTAGGAAAAACATACAATTCTTTTTTTATAAGGTAATTAGTTAAAGCTATAGCTAAAGCCCCTTGTTCGTCATGATGGGTTTGTTCCTCTTTTAGAATATTTTTTGACCACCAATCAAACTCTTCTGAAAGCTCATTAGAAATACTATAACCTGCTTTTTGAATAAAAAGCCCAGCATTAACAAGTGGAGTATCTTTCGTTGCCTTCTTTTGCATAGCACCGTGTTGCCATGATTGACCATAAAACTCATCCATAATTGCAAATTTCAATTTAGGATTAGCGAGGAAGCTTTCAACTTCTTCGGGATACTTTAGTAAAAAAACATCAGAATCAATATAAATCTCGGTTTGATCAATGTTTAGTTTAACTAAAGGGCACCACTTCATCCAAGTAGCCTTAGATTTAATATTATATTTATTTTCATCACAAGAATTAAAGTTAAAAATTTCAGCGATTCCTTGTAAACAATCCTTAAGAGATTCTTCGTTATCTGTATAAACTACATAACTGTGATTCTCACCAAATTGTTTCTTAAAAGAAAGAATACTATATCTTAGTAATTCAATATTTTTTATTTTATATTCTCCCCATATTGACCATCTAAATATCATATTTATGATTCAAACTACTATTTATTAATTTTCAAATAAATTTAAATTTATAAACTTCTCAAGGATTTTAGGGAAATTAAAATTTTGAATTGTTTGAATGTTTTTATCAATCATTTCTCTTTTTTGTGAATTATCTAAATTAATTACCTCAATAATTTTATCAGCAAAAGTTTTAATGTCTTTAGGATCAACATATATACATTCATCTTCTTTAAAAGCATCCACGGCTCCATCAACATCGCTAATAATAGTAATAAAATTCATATCCTTTGAGAAAAGCTTTGCTTCAATAGATGTATGAGGAAAAGGATCCATTAATGACGGAATACAAACTACATCTGTGTTTTTATTTCTAAGTACTGTTTTCCAGATGTCAGGATTAAAATCATTTAAAATAATAACTCTAGGAATATTTTCCAAAATTCCCTTAACCTCATTGAAATAATCAGTTTCACCGGAATTATTTGGTATTTGTAAAAGCAAATAATGATTTGGCAACAATTTATGAGCCTTAACCCAAGCCAATGCTAATTCTTTAAACCCTTTTGCAATAGAACATCTTCCCCAAGCAAAAATTATTTTCTTATCTTCTTCTATTTTAACTCCATATTTTTGCAAATCTTGGTTAGAAAATTTATTATCTAGAAAATTTTCATACTTATCAAAACATAAGCCGTTTTGTAAATAATCATTTTCCTCAAATGTTAATCCGTAATCCTGATTCATTCTTTCAGCGAATTTCTCACCTAAAGATATTACTTTAGAATTTGGATCTGTTTGAATCATTTTAAAGAAACCATTTTCAGCTTTAATTCTGTTATTTCTCCACTCTTCATTGCCAAAGGCATGATTTTCTCCTGTACTTAAGGGAAAATAAAAACACTTTAAATTTTTATCTGAAACCAAATCTTTATATCCAGAAAAAAATAAGAACGGTGTATCATTAAGGATAATGATATTTTCATCTTTCTCATCCAAGGTAAGATTTAGAGCTGTTACCAGTGAGGCACAAGCAAACCTCCATTCGTCAAAACTTCTCCACATATCCCATTCGCTTTGACCTTTTGTAGTGTTACATAAAGGAATCATCTTACCTCCTGTTTTTGTGGTTAAATTATTTGCTGAATCAAAACATTCCTTATTAAATACCTCTGATTTTTTATCTACGTTAATATAGGCAATACTAACTTTTATATCTAATTTGTCTGAAAGAATAGTAAGTGAGTCAATAATATTTTTTGCAATAGTCCCCACCCCTGAATAATAAGTACCAATTCCATCATAGGTAGCAATAATAATATGTTTTTTCATAATTAATAATTATATATTAAAAAATAACCCTTAACAAACAAAAAATGTGTAGGTTCAAGTAAATAATACAACAACTATCTCTAGTGAAGAGAAATGTGACAAAATTTAAAGTTACATACAAGTGTAACTTTATATATTGATTATGTGTCACTTTTGTCACTTTTTGAAAAAATAAAGGTGCACGAGGATCCTTAAATTAGTAGCTTTAAAAGGCTCAAAAATGCCTTGCAGGGCTTGATAGCCCACGGTTCCAGCCCGAGGTTGCCCGCATTGATAATATTAAATACCGACCGAGGTATTTAATATTAGCAACTTACAGGAAAATAGTGAGGAGGGATTCGAAACGAACGAGTATATTTTTTCGTAGCGTAGCGAAGAAAAAATACGAGTGAGCGGGTCAGCGAGTTCTTAACGAAAACGAGTCCCGAAGGGCGAAGTTTGAGTTTAGAACTGGAAGACGAATCCCACCCTCTCCGCAAATTGAAACTTACAGGAGAATAGTGAGGAGGGGTTCGAAAGACGGAGGCGGTATACAAGATAAATTTTATGGAACGTAGTGGAATAAAATTTAGGCTTGTCGCCGAGTCGGGGTCGAGAGTACTTAGATTTTTGGAGTTCGTAACGTAGTGAAGAACGAACAAAAAGCTTAGTAACTCGTGACCGAATCCCACCCTCTCCGCAACATTGTGCTAGCACGAGGTAAATAAATTTATAAACCAAATTTATTTTATTTACTATAATATAGTTAAAAATGACCACAAAGAAAAACAAATTAAAAGCAATAAAAAAATCCCATGATACCGAATATCATTATTGGGATATGTCGTCAAAAATTTATCCTAAAGTAAAGAACAATAAAGCAAAGATTTACGCAGATGAACTTAGAAGAATAAGTCACTCTCTTAGATTTAACGAAAAATTACTCCAGTATAGTGCTCAAATTGCTATTTTTAATATAAAATGTGCAACACAAAAAAGTGGTTATATATCCTCTCCTCAAGAAGCCTTTGAAGCATTAGAAGATTTTGTTTATCACTATGAAAATTTTTGTTATAGAGTTTTTACTATCCGTGAAAAACTTATACATTTTTTGAATGAAGTAATGCTTATTGGATTTACTGGTTATGACGTAAAGATCAAAAATATAATTATTCAACCACTGATTAAAGAAACTAGTATAATTAAAGAACTTGAAAAATTTTCTGATAATAAATGTATTTTATCTAAAGTCATTAAGGACAGAAATGCATTAACACATAGACTTTATTATGGAAAAGATTTTGACCATCTTTTAAGGCCACAAACCAACTCACCAATAGATTCAAAATGGTTTCTTAGTTGGAAGAGACAAGTATCTTCTCATGCAAAAAGAGCAACTGATTCGCAAAAAATTCTTGAGGAAATTAACCATCAAATTTCGAAGAAAATTATTAATTACAAAACTAAATAATAAACATGGATAAAACAGATTCAAAAAAAGCAACAAAAAAGGTTATGGACAAACTTTTACAAGGAACAAGTTATGAATATGATATTAATAATGGTGTAAAAGATACCCAAGAACAAAAAATTGACAAAGTAGATGGTAAAAGAAAATTCAACAAAAATCCACTTGTTTGGTTTTTCGCAGCTATCATTTTGGGCTGGTGGGCAGTGGAAACAGGGAACTTTGAATTTTTTACTATTTTTATTTCTGCCGTAATATTATCTAAACAAATTGAGATTATTTCTAAATAAAGATGCACGAGGACCTTCACTTTAATAAACTGAAGTAGTTAAAAATAACCTTGCAGGGCTTGATAACCCACGGTTCCAGCTCGAGGTTGCCCGCAACATCGTGCTAGCACGAAGAGTTATGTAGGTAACTTTTACTATACAAATTTATTAATTACGATATTATAAAACTATGTTTTCAATAAATGGGATAGGAACATCATTGTATGGTAAAAATGAAATTGATAGTGATGGGTCTTACATTACGACAAAATGGTTTATATTTTTTCTCTTACCAATTATTCCTTTGGGTTCTTATAGAGTCCTTAGAGGAGAGACAACTGCTTCTATGAGCGGTTTGGTTGGTGTACCAGGAGCAACAACACAATATAAAATGATTTCTGTACCTTTAAATTGGAAGCAGGTCATCCAGACATATTTATTAGTTTATGGGATTCTAGTTTTGATTGTTTTTGACTACATGATATTTGAATCAAATATGTATATTACTAAAATTGGATTAATATTAGGATTTATATATTCAATTTATTACCTCTTTAAAACTGGTAAAAAGTGGTGGGCAATATTGTTAATTATTTCGGCAGTGGCGATAGGTTTTTCAATTTTGATTTATTAATTTGTTGTTATGAAACATGAATAAAGAAAAAATTAAAAGTATATATAAGCAACTAAAGAGCCTAGAGAAAAAATTTGAAGCCGATAAAGGTTGGTTTCACGCATCTTTGATTCAAGGGACATATCACTCACTTATAGACGAACTTACTGAAGCTACTAAAGAAGATTGCTCGAAATATAAAATTCCAAATAGTGAATACCAAGTAATGGATGGAACTACTCCTATTTATCGACGGTTACCAACACTAACTCACATAGGCATGGCTGTTGGTTTTGTTGAGAATCTCTTAAATATATCTGATGCAAATATTTCTTCTGGTTCCGGTAACGAAAGGGGTATAACAATCATTAATCAAAATACATTAGCTGTAAGTATTCAAAACACAATCAATCAACTTATCGAAGAAATAGGGTCAGTCACCTTTTCTACGCTGGTTGTAATCTAAAACGATTTTCTTCCTTGTATATTTTTTTTAGAGTCGCTTGTTCATCATCAATGATAGCAACAACAGTTTGTCCATTCTCTGCAACCGATTGTTTTTTAATTACAACAACATCACCATTAAAAATTCCTTCTTCAACCATACTATCCCCAACAACATTAAGAGCATAATAATTTTTTGGGTCCTTTATTAAATTACTACTTACAGAAATAGTCTTTTCGAAATTTTCAATTACATCAATTGGTTGCCCTGCTGTAATTGTTCCTAAAATAGGAATATCAAAAAATTGTATTTCCTTAACTACTTCAATACTACGATGTTGATTTTTTTCTTTTAACAAATATCCTTTCTTCTTTATTGCTTCAATATGTTGGTGAATATTAGAAACAGATTTTAATCGAAAATGTTTTTTTATCTCTTCAAGAGAGGGGGCAACCCCAACTTTCTCTGTTCGGGTTGTTATAAAATCAAAAATTTGTTTTTGTCTTTTTGTTAACATAGAAAACTTTTTATTAATATAATTATAGCACTTTTATACCGAACAAATACCGAAAGTTATGTGGATAATTTATTAATTAATTTTTTAAATAAACCTTCTTATTTTTTAAAAAGTTTATCTCAATATATTACATTAAAATTGACAATAAACAATAATTTTGATATATTATATCAGTATTTGTTCTTTGCACAGGCAATAATGCCTATTAAATCTTATTTTACAACAGGAGGTAAGATAATGAAAAAGATTTTTGCAGTTGAGGACGGAGATTTTAAAAAATCTTCATGGTCAAAAAACAATCCCAAAACCTGCGTTATGGTCGCAACCAAACAGGAAGGTGTTGCTATCAGGGACAGCAAAGACCCCGACAAGAATACTCTGTTTTTCAGCCATACTGAATGGGAGGCATTCGTGAAAGGTGTTAAGGGCGGAGAGTTTTAAAATACTCCTTCGCAGATTATTCACGGGCAGGTGTTAAAACCTGTCCGTATTTATATTAAATTTACCTTAAAATTATGAAAAAAACTTTATACATTATTCCAGGATTTGAGGAAACTTGCAGAAGAAGACCTTATCAAACACTAGCCAAAAAAGCTAGAGAAAAGGATTACGAAGTGTTTTTCAAAAATGTAGACTGGAAACAAAAATTATCAAAACAAACTTTTACAGCACCAGAAGGTTCTGTTGTTTTTGGATTCTCTTTAGGGGCGGTTCTTGCTTGGCTTGTGGCACAAGATTGCAAATGTAAACATATTATTTTAGCGTCTATGACCCCGCATTACTCTTGGGAGAATAAAGAAATCAAGAAAGCATTAGTTGATCTATTAGGAACTCCATTTGTAAATGATGTGATAAAAAAACTAGACCCTAAAAAACACCTATCAGGGGAACAAACCATAATGTATGGTGATAAAGAAGATGAGCCTGCTGATATTCTTGTTTCTGAAACAGAACACGAGTTGAACGAACAATATATAAAGGAAATTCTTAAATTGCTTTAATAAAAAGCAACAAAAAAACAAACCGCTTCTGACCTAGGTCAGAAGCGGTTTGTTTTTTTATAGCAATTACTTACTTAATGGCTTAAAGGTTAAAAGCTTCCCGCGGTAATATTCATATTGTTGTCGACGAGCTTTAAGTTCGGCAGGTAATCCAATTGATATATCATTTACTAATGCATCGAATTTATCTAAGATCGAAACGATTCGTTTTTGTTCTTCGATAGGAGGAATTGGGATTTGCAAGGTTTTAATAATATCGGAGTTCAAATTACTTACAGATCCACTATTTATTTTGCTGTCCCAATAATTTTGAACAATAGTAGATGAAAGGAAATAATAAAGAAAATTAGAATTTACTTTTTCTTCAAAATCACTAATTGCCGCCCAGCCGTCATGAATTGCCCCATCGATGTCCAGAATATAAGGTCTTCCATAACTCATTGAATTAGACAAAATAAAATCACCTTTTCCTAATGCTAATAATATCTTCAGCCTTTGGTGACCGCTGACGATAACGTTGTCAGTATTAACGGCTGGTATTTCCGCAAGACCAAACTTTGTGATACTTGCTTCCAAATCTCCACGTTGTTTATCTGATAAAGTTCGTGCGTTTTTAGAATAAGGCACTAGTTCAGAAACTTTTCTTTGTTCTGTGTGCCAAACG
>JAHJLO010000092.1 GCA_018821685.1 Patescibacteria group bacterium | reverse complement strand
CTCCAACATTCCCCGTACTATAATCATAAACCAAACCTCCATTTGCCACATTCAACCCTCCAGCAAATGTTGAAGTTGCTGTAGCACTTGTTGCTGTAAAGTAGGGAGCGGACATTGAGCTAGTTGCTGTTAGAGTTGAAGCTGTTACTGTTCCCCCTGTGAAATATCCGTCTCCTACTACTGATAATTTCGCAAAAGGTGAAGTTGTTCCGATTCCAACGTTGCCAGATGGCATTATTATACTTGAACCCCTACCTTCAATAAAAGCCTGCCCAACATTATCTTTTAAAATTAATCTTGAAATTTCATCTACACTTTCAATTCTTAAACCGGTATCACTCGTCGTATATATATGTAGTAATGTATCAGGATTTGCTGTTCCAATACCAATTGAGCCACTAGAGGTGATTACAAAAGGGCTTGAATCTGGACTTATTGAATCTTCCACCAAAAATGAATTTCCTGTTCCTGTATTGGTTACGGCTAGTTTTGCGAAAGGTGAAGTTGTTCCGATTCCCAGATTACCTCCATCTAAATAGCTGTCTCCGTTCGTACTTAAATTAACATCAAGATTTCCGTCTGTGTCGTAGCCTCTAATTTCAGAATCTCCGCCAGACAATTCCCTAATTAAAAACAAAGTTCCCCCTCCTGATTCAGTAATAAGTAAAGGACTTGAGGCATTCGAACTACTTTCTATTGTTAATTTTTGAGACGGAATATTCCCAATCCCCACGTTCCCTGTACTATAATCATAAACCAAACCTCCATTTGCCACATTCAACCCTCCAGCAAATGTTGAAGTTGCTGTAGCACTTGTTGCTGTAAAGTAGGGAGCGGACATTGAGCTAGTTGCTGTTAGAGTTGAAGCTGTTACTTTTCCCCCTGTGAAATATCCGTCTCCTACTACTGATAATTTTGCAAAAGGTGAAGTTGTTCCGATTCCGATGTTACCAGTTGTATTTTGAATTGTCATTCTAGTAACTCCTGCTGATGTTCCGTCCGTTCTTAAATATATATTTTTTTCAAGAGGTGATATTAAATAAGTATCTCCCGAAGATGATTGCAAAATTTCATTTGAACCTATTGAAAAACCTCGGCGAACACCTAGACCGCCTAAGGCATTTACGTTTCCATTAACGTCTAATGCCTCAGTAGGACTATCTATTCCAATTCCCACATAACCATTATCCAAAACCGTCATTAGCGATGTGTTGTTTGAATTAGTTGTCTGGAAATTAATTCCAGTTGTTGTTCCCGCTCCTTTTACTGATAATTTTGCTAGAGGTGAAGTTGTTCCAATTCCGACGTTTCCTTCTACAATTAACCCCATAATAGGAGGTAGATAACTCTTATAATTTTCTCCAATTGAGACCCCCTCTCTTAATGAGATTTTTTGAGGTCCAACATCGTTCGCGACCCTCAGACTTATCCCTTCAACCAATTCGTCATCCCAAGCAAATGAAAGTAATTGAATTCCATCTTGAAAAGTATAGAAGCCAGGATCCCCAGAGAGACTTAATGAACTTTTATCTATAATAATTTCTTCTCCAGGAGAAATTATTGTGTAACTACCACTATAATCTGAATTCGCAATATAAATTCCATTCTGACTACTCCCATTTATTTCCAATGCGTATTCAGGGCTCGTAGTCCCAATCCCCACATACCCAGTACTGTTATCAACAACAAATTTGTCTATTCCAACAGTCAAACCTCCTGCAAATGTTGAAGTTGCGGTGCTAGTTGTCGCTGTAAAATATCCAGCTCTTGCTTGATTACCTAGAGATGAAGTTCCTTCTACTGACAACTTGTGAGTTGGCGAAGTTGTTCCAATCCCAACATTCCCTGTTAATCGATAAGCATCACTTCCTGATAATGTCCAGTTGGCTGAAGTAGCACCTCCGATAAGATTACCCGCCCAGTATAAATCATTGGAAACATTGTAAAGTCTGTCTGCTGTATTTGAAGGAGCTGAGATGGGGGCAAAGTAAGCAACTCCGTTTATAGCAAGAGTATCTTCAGGTGAAGTTGTTCCGATTCCAACTCTACCATTTATAGAATCTATATATAGAGTACTACTATTAAAAGCAAAATCACCAGCCATTGTAGAAGTGGCTGTTCCTGAAACAGTAAGTTGCCCCGAAGTAAGTAAGTTTCCTCCTGCGGTTATGTTTCCACTGGCAGTTATATTTCCTCCCGAAGACAGGTTCCCCGAGAATGAACCTGACGATCCACTCAAACTACTAGATAAATTAAGAGTCGAACCGGAAAAAGTTGCTCCTGTAATTGTTCCTCCTGTGATAGTTGAATTGTTAATTGTAACCGATGAAAGGTTATCAATTTTATTAGTTAAAGCTATGGCTCTGTAATTATTTGATGTTTGGACTGTACTATTGTCTGCCACTCTATAAATTTCTGCTCGAAGTTCATTATTCAAAGCCTGAAGATCTGCTAGTGTCACTCCAGAGACAACTCTTTCAACCCTCGTCTCAACAGTTCTTTCTCTGATTGGATTGACTACTGTTGTTTGTTCTATTGGCTGAACAATCTCTCTTACAATCTGAACAGGCTCTTCTTCTAGTTCTTTTTTAACTTCCTCTTCCTTTACGATAACAGTTGTTTTACCAGATTTATCGAACAGGCCATTAACCGTTTGATAAAAATCATGAGCGAAGGTTTCAACTTTAGTTTTTGAAATTTGTTCTGTTTCTCTTGCGGCAAGAGCAAGATTGTTAGTGAAATCATTTGATTTATTTTTTGTTAAATCAGATAAACCTGTTAATTTATTTTTTGAAGTCATTGCCAAAGAATCAATTGATTTAGCAAAAGATATACTTAAAAAATTTACTCCTCCAATTATATTTTGAACGAATTCATTTCCCTGCTTTTTTATATTCTTAGCAAAAGTGAATACTCCAAAACTTTTTTCAAAAATTTCACCATCGTTATTTATATTTTTTGTTGGGTTTTCAAAATTTGTATTTTGTATTTTTAAAGCGACTTTGGTATTATCCCGAGAAACATCTTTTATATTTTCATTTAGAGCAACAACTCCTTCTAACCCACCTTCATATGTAGAAACAAAATTTTCAAAACTTCGAACGGCAAATTTAGGACTATCAACTAAAATATTTTTAACAATATTGATAGACCCTAAGATTTTTTTATTAGAAGACTTAATATTTTGTAAGTAGCCAATTTCAGCTTTTGCGAATTTAGTTGATGTTTTTGTAACTAAATCAAAATAATTTTTATAAAATGAAAAAGTCTCTTCGACTGTTTTTTTAACCGAAGAGTTTACAAAACCAATGGAAGAATTTAATCCCTTAACTAATTTCTGATTCTCTAATAACTTTGACTTCGACAAAGCTGGTGTTTCTTCTTTATTTTTTTGAACTAATATTTCGTTTTTATTTTCTTTATTGATTATTGCGAAATTACTTAGTTGGTTTTTTGTTTTATTTGTTAAGCCAAGAACTAAATTAGTTGCTGAAGTAACTCCAAGTTTTATATTTTCGCTTAAATTGATTGTTAGTCGAATTACTGAATTTCCAACAGAAGTAACTGAAGAATTTGTACCAACAATTATATAACCAATTGATTCAGTATAAACTTTCTGCAATGAAGCAACTTTGTTTTCTGAACCACTTTTTATAAAAGAGGAAGAAGAGTTAACTTTTGAAAAAACGCTCTGAGCAAATTTTGTTACTCCACCAGAAATCAAAGAAAGAAAACTTTCGGTAACAACACTTTTGTTTTCCCCAAAAGAAATTTCCTTTGTCGCCACCGAAAGAGTTTCTGAAACTCCCTCTTCCTCGCCTTCAAGTTGTGCCACTTTTTTATTATTCTGAACTTCAGCAAAATTATTGATGGCACCAGAAATATTATTTTCAGCGATATCTAAAATTGAATTCGTTCCTAAAATTATTCTCCCTGAAATATCTTGCGAACCTAAAACAATTTTTCGTCCTGTTTCAGAAATTTTCTCGGAGGTTCCTCCTGCAAAATTATACAAAGCCCTACCGACAATATCTGAAGAAGAAGAAATTTTTTCAAAACTCGCCTGAGCAAAAGGAGTCTCACTAAATTTATATCCTCCAAAAGCGACAACAAACATCAAAACCATGGTCACGACTTTTTGTCCAAAAATTAGGTACTGAGGTGCTAATATTTTATTTTTAAGATCAGCTGTTTTTTCAAAAACATTTTTTAGGTTTTTATTATCTTCAGTTTTATTAAAAAAAGATTTTTCATTTCCTTTTGGTTTTTTTGCATAATTCAAAAGAGAACCTTCTTCAACAAAACGAGCTCTTCCAACCATTTGAGATTCAATTTTATTTCCTCGACAAAGTTGCCCAACATAGTCGTTGGTGTAACCTGTAAGCTTACTCGCTTTCTTAGACGAGATGTACTTTTTACCATTTAAAAATATTTCTCCTGCCGGTATCATTACTATATATAATAACGTATTTTTTTCGTTATTTTTAGTCTAAAAATGTGGATAAAGTCATTTAAAAATAGAACTATCTCGTTGGAACGAGATAGTTTCGTTTTTACAAAAAAGAGCTTTTTTGTAAAAACGAAATGAAAGAAAATATAGATTTATTTTTTGATATAAAAAGATTTTTTTAGACCAAACATATAGGTTCTTTATGATAAAAATCAGTTACCTTTTTAGAATAAAAATCCTTATAAAATAGCTACTTAAAAAAAATTAACTTATAAGAAATAGCTCAAAAAGTTTTGGGAACGACCTGTGAAACAACATCACAAATAAAATTCTTTCTAAGTGCTTATTAAAATATTGGCTTAAACAAAGAACATCTCGTCTATACGAGGTAATAAATAAAATACAAAAACAACATGTTTCACAGAAAATACGTATGTTTTACAAAATATTTTTAATATTAATCAAAGCCGTAAAAACATTATAAAAAAATAGTAAAATTTAAAAAAGACCACGGAGGGTGGTCTTTTTTAAATTTATAAATTAGTGTTTTTAATTCAAAATCTAATTAACTTCTGAATATAAATCGCGAAAATTTTAATTTAAATGAAGCTAATAAAAATGCCCAATAACTACTTAAATTTAATAAAACTATAAGAAATTAACTTAATTCTCTTATAAATAAATCTTGTAACATTTTCGGATTGGCGGAACCTTTCGTCTCTTTCATCCCCTGTCCTATTAAAAATTTTAGAGAAGCTTCTTTTCCTTTTTTGTATTCTTCTACCGCTTGTTTATTTTCATCAATAATTTTTAAAATAGTTTCCCTTAATTCGCCTTCGTCACTCTTCTGGATTAAATTATTTTTTTCAGCAATTTCTTCGGGGAGACCTCCTTCCTCAAACATAATTTTTAAAATATCCTTAGCACCCCGAGATGAAATTTTTCCTTCTCCAGCCATTTTAATCAGCTGGGTAAAATTATCAATTTGAATTTTTCCGAAACCTTCAATTTCCGAATTTCTTTTTAATCCAACGACGTCTGAGGTAATATAATTTGAAGCAAGTTTAATTAAATCTTTATCTCCAATTTTTTCAACAACGGACTCAAAAAACTTTCCGTAAAAATCATCGACAATATACATCTCGATATCCTCAGATTTTATTCCGTACTTCTCACTGTAACGATCTCTTTTTTCCCAAGGCAATTCAGGTAAACCTTCTTCAATTTTTTTCCGATTAAATTCAGGAACTTCACTTAATTTTAATTTAGGAAGATCAGGATCAGGAAAATATCGATAATCCTCAGATCCCTCTTTTAATCTTTGAGAAAATGTTGCTTGTTTGTTTTCATCCCACCCTCTGGTTTCCTTAACAATCACACCTCCCTCCTCTATAACTTCAGTCTGCCTTTTTATTTCATAGGCAATGGCTTTCTCAACAACTTTAAATGAATTTAAATTTTTTACTTCTACTTTTGTTCCGAACTTATCAGTGTCGCTTACAGAAATATTAGCTTCGATTCTCATTTCTCCTTTATCCATATTAGCGTCACTCACATCTAAGTACCTTAATAAAATTTGCAATTCACGAGCAAATTCACTCGCTTGCTGAGCATCTTTTACAACGGGTTCAGTTACGAGCTCCATCAAAGGAACTCCTGCCCTATTAAAATCAATAAGGCTGTGCCCAGCGACATCGTGAGTTGATTTAGCGGTATCCTCTTCTAAATGAACCCTGGTTATATCAACACCGACTAATTTCCCTCCAGAAACAAGAGGGTACTTATACTGACTAATCTGATATCCCTTTGGAATATCTGGGTAAAAATAATTTTTACGATCAAATTCAGTAAAATCAGCTAACTGTCCCCCAAGAGCAACCCCGACCCGGAGAACACTCTCGACAGCCTTTTTATTTATAACAGGCAAAGTCCCAGGGTGAGCCATACACACAGGACAAATGTTTGAGTTAGGTTTTATTTCGTTTGGATTATTTTTTGAATTACAAAACATTTTTGTAATTGTTTTTAATTCAGCATGAATCTCCAAACCTATTGTTGGTTTATAAATTTTAGTCATTTTAAATTTATTAATTTTTTAAAGTTTTACGATAAAACGATTATATCACAATCCTTCTTTCCTCTCCATCAAAAACAAAAAAACCGAGAGGCATGCTCTCAATTTTTTGTTTAAAATCTTTTATTTTTGACCTCTTAGTATTTTGGTTAAATGATCAGATAATTCTTTGAGAGAATTATCATCATAGATAGAAACTACTTTAATATCAGGGTTTATTTTTTCTATTTCTTTTTTAACCGCCTCTATCTTTTTGGAATCGACAACGTCAAATTTTGTTAACACAATCAATTCTGGTTTTTCTAAAAGTTCTGGACTAAATTTCTGTAATTCATCGCGAATTATTTTGTAAGAACCCGTCACGTCTTCATTTTCAAAAGAAACACAGTGAGCCAGAATTTTTGTTCTCTCTATATGGCGAAGGAATTTATGTCCGAGTCCCTTACCTTCAGAAGCCCCCTCGATAATTCCAGGAATATCAGCCAAAATATAACCATAGAACTCACCAAGATTTGGTTCCAATGTAGTAAAAGGATAAGCCCCTATTTTAGCTCTAGATCTAGTTAATTCGTTCAATAAAGAAGATTTTCCTGCGCTAGGAAGCCCTATTAAACCAATATCAGCGATTAACCTCAATTCAATAAAAAACTCAGATTCCTCTCCTTCTCTACCTGGAGTAGATTCCATTGGGGTTGTGTTCTTAGAACTTTTAAAATGTTCATTTCCAAGTCCTCCTCTACCTCCTTTTAATATTAAAATTTCCTCACCCTCTTTCAAAAGTTCAATTTTTTTACCTGTTCCTGTATCTGTAACAACAGAACCTATAGGCAAATCAATAAAAAGATTTTCACCGTTTTTTCCGATCATACTATCTTTCATCCCCTCACCACCGTTTTCAGCTAAAAATTTTCGGTTACGAACATAATTAGAAAGAATATTAATATCACGAACAGCCCTAATGTAGACATCAGCTCCATTACCACCGTTACCACCAGCAGGACCCATCTTGGGTTTACCTCGTTCACTTCTCCAACGAACAACGCCGTCCCCTCCTTTTCCTGCCCTAGTAAATATTTTTAATTCATCTATTAACATGTGTTTAGTATAAGGTTAAAAGCTTCTAAAGTCTAGAAATATAAACCTAGGATAAAAACCTTTCCAATTAAATCTACTTAATCAGATTACTTGAAGAGTTTCCTTATTATTTTTTTAACGCTAGCTTCGCTAATTTAGTAGCACCTTCTTGAGACTTAGCAACGACAACAAATCTTTTTTTATGACAAAAGATAGCATCCTTCACTCCTGTTATTTTTTGTAAATCTTCCCAATCTTTTCCTGCCCACTCAGCAGGGAGTTTTTTTCTAAAACTAAAAGATAACGGGTCGTTTCTTAAAGATTCAACTATCCATCGATTTCTACCACCTCTAGGCTTAACTACAAAAACAGTTTTCTCATATTCACTTAAGATATCTTCATGAGGATAATCCTTTTTCAAAACAATAATTCTTTTATCTTTAGTTTCTTGATAAACCTCATCGATAATAGACCTTGCTTTTTCTCTGTCCGAAGCCCTTTTAATTTCTCTAAGGAGAAAACCTTTTGCAAACTGAACAGCCTCTTTAAAATGATCTCCGTCAAAATCCTCCAACCAAGTTGGCCAAAAAGAAGAAATAACACTATTAAGGGTTTGAGGGTGTAAACCTAAACGGTTTACTTTATAGATGGTTGTCCCGTTATCCAAAGCGTCAACTGACTGGACGATCTTTTCATCGATAAAATCAGAAACAATTTGGGAACCAGAGACCTGCTTCCCGTATTTTTTCCAAATTAAACCGAGAGAAGAATAACCAACACCATTATCTCGATGTCCAGCTCCCCCTTCTTGATGGTGGTCAAAACGATTTGAATCTTCGTCATAAACACCACCGACATCATAAACATAGTCGGCGGAATTGATTGCTTTTTTATCTCGAGTTCTAACAACTTTTACGTTATCTTCCCCCAAAACTAAAAACAAAACAGACGTCGCAAAAACGTCGTCTGCATGGAAACGATTATCGTGTGTTACTAATTTTAGCTTTCTAGCTTTTCTTTTCTTTAAAAACATTTTACTAACTCTCCACCCAATTATATTCTGCCTTTATCTTTAAAGTACCACACAGATAACAATATGGCAACAACAAAAACTGTGGATAAAATCAGAGCCGGAATATTCTTTAAAAAGACGATTTCATAGCCATAGGAAAAGATAAAAGAGAAAGGAATGACACCAATTAGTGTTGCAAAAAAATATTTCCAAGCTTTCAGGTCTGTTAATAATCCAACTATATAACTTAAAATATCAACAGGAATAATCATTCGAAGAAAAACTACCCACCAAAATTTAATATCCTGTGGTACATATTTATGGTATTTGATTATATCCTTTTCCGAAACTAATTTTAATAAGAAAGGTTTACCTAAATGACGAGCAATCCAAAAAGCTACCATCGAACCAATGGTCCACCCTATTATTGAATAGACAGCAGTATTAAATGAACCGAGGAATAAAGCAACAAAAGGAACCATGGGCAATACAGTCAAAGGAGCAAATACAGTAGATAAAAACATTAAAAATATAAAAACACCAATACTTAAAATAGAATTATCTACAACAAATTGTTGTAGATAATTTATAGGTTCTTGCCAAAAAATAAATACCAACGTTATCGCCAAGAACAAAAAGAATATTATCTGTGGTAATTTTTTTAACATAATATTTTTAAGGAGCGAAGCGACTATAAAAATATTACCCCGTGAAGCTCATTTTATCTTTTATAAAATGAGGTTTTTGTTTAGTGTTAATTTTTTTAAAAGCTAGCTTTTAAAAAAATTAACACTAAACAAAAAGCACTTCACTGGGGTTATTTCCTAATCTACACGCCCAGTTACTTACTCTTTTAAACCAACAACATTAACTATCTGACCAGATTCAAAACTATTTAAGTTATCTACAGTTGTCGCAAAAATTCTTTCAATCGCTTCTACTGTATTGAAAGCGTTATGAGGAGTAATGACAACCTGTGGGTGGTCAATCAAATATTGATTTTGAAGGACGGTTTTTAAAGCATCAGGGTTTGGATGTTCTTCAGATAACAAATCTACTTCATGACCCATGAATGATTCTTCTTCGAGAACATCGAGTCCAGCTCCAGCTAAAATACCCTTTTCTAAAGCTTCGACAAGAGCTTCTGTCTCAACAACCTCCCCACGTGAAGTGTTTATCAAATACGCACCTTTTTTAATTTTTGAAATATTTTTTTTATTTATTAAATGCTGAGTATGAGGATTCAAAGGAACATGCAACGAAATAATATCTGAAGTTTGAAGTAATTCATCAAACTCAACATATTCAAAACCAACCTCTTTGGCAAAATCTTCATCCTTATGAACATCAAAAGCAATAACCTTCATCCCAAAACCTTTTGCCATCCTTATAGAGTGACGCCCAATATTTCCAACACCGACAATACCCATAGTTTTATTCATCAAATCAAAACCCTTTAATCCTTCTTGAGAAAAACTCCCCTCCTCTCTGATTCGGTCATAAGAATTGTAAATTTTTCTTGAAAGAGTTAAAAGTAACGCAAAAGTAAATTCAGCTACAGTATTTTCTCCATAAGCAGGAACATTCGAAACTGTAATTCCTCTTTTTTTAGCTTCTTCTAAATCAACATGATCAAAACCAGTTGAACGAGTTGCTATAAATTTTAAATTAGGGAATCTGTCCATTACAGAAGCATCAATATCTGAGTCAACAAAAATAGACAAAACTTCTGCTTCTTCATTTTTATATTCTGGATTATCTTTAATCGAACCTTCAATAAAATCAAATTCAAAACTCTCTAAACTTTTAGAGAAATAATCTTTTTCTGATTCGTCTTGATAAAAATATGCTATTTTCATGTTTTTAAATTTAATTGTTTAGTAATTTGTACTTTTATTATAACTCTTTTTCAATCTCCACCAACCTCTCATACTTAACCCTTCTCACCTCTTGAGTCGGAGCACCTGCTTTTATTCCATAGGCACCGATACCCACAGCTAAGTCAGCAATAAAACTATCCATTGTTTCACCAGACCGGTGAGAACAAATTATTTTCCAGCCAGCCCCTCGAGCCAACCTCACGGCCGTATAAACCTCGGTTAATGTTCCGATCTGATTAGGTTTAATTATTATGGCATTAACTCTTTTATTTCGAGCTGACTCTAAAATACTTTCTGGATTTGTTGTGGTTAAATCATCTCCAACAACCAACATCTCACAACCGCATTTTAAATTCCAATCTCGAGACTCTCGAGTCATTTTTGAAAAAGCATCTACATCATTTTCAGCAAAAGGATCTTCTATACTAGATAAAGGATATTTTTCTACAAGATTTTTATAAACAGTCAGAAGTTCATCGGAAGAATGATCCTGTTCTAAAATTTTATAATTTCCTTCTTCGTAAAATTCCGAACCAGCTGAATCAATCGCAATTCTCATATCACCATCTAATAATTCTGATATCAATTCAAAAGGAGCTTCGATGTTTTCTGTTTTAGGAGAATAACCTCCTTCATCCCCCATCTCAACTTCTCCATATTTTTCTTTGATTTCATCACCTAATTTTTCAAACAAAACCTTTGCTTTTTCATAATCATCGGCAATAACAATGTATTCCTGAAAAGGAGAATTGAAATTAGCATGGGCTCCTCCGTTTATTACATTCATGAAAAGTTTTGGTTTGTTAGGCTCGACTTTGACACCCGAAATTTCATTTATATACTGCCAAAGAGGTTTATCTTCTAATTTTGCACCCAAACGAGTTACAGCCAGACTAACCCCCAACATCGCGTTGGCTCCTAAATTAGACTTATCTTTTGTTCCGTCTAATTCAAACAGAACCTTATCAATCTCCAACGGCTCAACGGTTGAGCCGTTGATTTTTGGAGCGATTACTTCATTCACTTTTTTGGTTGCCTCTTCAGCGGGAAGATTCCTTACTTCTCGAGAACCCGTACTCGTCCCAGAAGGAACTGAAGCCTTAACACAAACATCGCCAGAACAAACCTCAACTTCTACTGTCGGGTTACCTCGTGAGTCTTTTATTTCTTTTGCTTTTAGTGATGTTATTTTCATAATATTATATTAACAGTTTTGCTTGCATTTATATACACAAAGATATATATTATATGCATACCTTAGCCGAGGTCATTCGGCAAGACTATCCACAAAGACCTAACTTAGTTAGGTCTTTGTTTTATTTTAGCAATATATTTTTTAACTCTTTGTGCATTAACAATCAAGTCAGCAGATTTTTTTAATTTTGTTGTAATATAACCTCCTTTTATTAAAATTACATTTTTCCCCCTTTTCCTTAAAAAATTATTTAAATAAACGAAATCAGCATCACCAGAAAATAAACAAAATGTATCATATTGATTAATTTTTTTAATCGCATCAACTGAAATTTCAACATCAAAATTACATTTTCTAATCTCAATGTAATCTTTACCGTTACTATCAGTTTGAAATAATTTTTCTGGTTCTTTTTCTTCTTTCTCTATATAATGTTTTATTTTCTGTAAATCTTTTGAAATGAAATTATTTTTACCAAAAATCCTTTTTAAAACATAGTTAAAATTAACGGAACCTTTATTTTTTGGATCCTTCCCATAATAACAACGAGTGTGTGTTGAAAACAAACTAGAAAAATCTCTTAGTTTATCAATATCTAT
>JAHJLO010000091.1 GCA_018821685.1 Patescibacteria group bacterium | reverse complement strand
CACCAAACAATGATTATGGGCCATCCTTTCAAGCTCCATCTTCCTATCCTGGCGCTGGTTTCGGCGGAGGGGGAGAGTCTGCGCTATTAGAAGAGACTTCGGATGGTTTAGGTGAATCAACTTCAGCTCCAACCCCGACTCTTGATCCCGTGATTATTGTACCAAAATCACCTGTGATTACATTTCCAACTTTAATTCAATCGGCGAATTTAAATACTTATCTTTTGATTGAGACTCTAACCTCAACGTCGGTGACTTTTAGAGGAAATGCTTCTTCAACAAATATTATTTCAACCGATTTCCTCAGTGTAATCACAACTATCGCTAATCAAAATAATGAATGGCAATTAACGTTAGAAAATCTCAATCAAGGAACAACAACAATTAATTTTTATGCCTCGAATCAAGAGCAAACTGCTACTTCTAGTGCAACAACCGTTGACGTTTTTGTGGATTCAGAAGCTCCAAATGTTTCTCTGGTAGTTAAAGAATGCCAAGATTCGATTTCTCAATCGAGTTGTCTTTTGGCAACAGCTTCAACGACAATAACTGCGAATTGGGAATCGTCGGAGTCTGATTTGGATTATTTTATATTGAACACAAACGGATCAACAAGTACAACTACTGCTACAACTACCCAATTAACAATTTCAGGAAATCAAATTTATTCCTTGGGTGTTTCCGCTGTTGATAAGAAAGGAAATATTTCTCAAGAGACCGTTCAAATTATAGAATTAAATAATAGCCCTGTGGTTATAAATGAAGTGGCCTGGGCGGGGACAGGTTCTTCTAATTCAGACGATGAGTGGATTGAACTTTATAATAAGACTGATAAAGAAATAAATCTTGGAAACTGGACTCTCTATGCGGAAGATGAAACGCCCTACATTCCTCTTTCTGGAACGATCCCGGCAAATGGATTTTTCTTATTAGAAAGAACTGACGACAATACTATCAGCGATATTCCCGCAGACTTAATTTATGGAAATGATGCTTCTAGCTGGGCCTTGAATAACTCCGGAGGAGAACACCTTCTTTTGTCTTTTAATCAAAATAACGCTACAACGACCATTGATGAAATTTTAAAATCAAATTATTGGAATCATAATTTATATTTTAGTCAGCAATATAATTCAATCGAACGTTATGATCCTAATAAAGAAGGAACTGATTGGGGTAATTGGTTTCCAAATGATGGTTCTTTAATAAAAAACGGTTTAGATGCTGATGGAAATAGTCTTAAGGGAACACCAAAATCAAAAAATAATATCAACTATTTTGTGTCTGTAACTGGCTCAATAAGTTCAAATAAAATTTTAACAAAAGAAAACTCGCCTTATCTTATTGGTTCCTATGGTTTGACTGTTGATAACGGAGTGACTCTTTCTATCGACCCCGGGGTTGTCGTAAAAATGGCCCCAAATAGCAGTGTTTCTTTAAGGGTGAATGGAACCCTCCAATCTAACGGAACTTCTGATAATCAGGTTGTTTTCACAACTTTTTCTGATGATGAGTTTGGTGGCGATTTAAACGGTGATGGTATTTGTGATCCAAATAATGCCTCATCCACATCGGTTTGTCCGAAAATAGGTGATTGGAAACAAATTTTATTTGAACCGACTAGCCAGAATTCTTACTTGAAAAATACTATTTTTAGATATGGAGGTCATTATGTGAATGGTCAGGTTTCTAAATATAAAGGAATGGTTACTTCTGATACATCTAATCTCGTGGTTGAAAATTCTATTTTTGAGTATTCTAAATCTAAAGGATTGCAATTGATAGGGGTTAGTTCTCAAACTTTAATTTCAAATAATATTTTCAGAAATAATAATTATATAGATATTTCACCTGGATATTCTCCTGTGGGGCTTTTATCTTCAGGAGGTTCTCCTATTATTGAAAATAATCTTTTTGAAAATAATGTAATTGGTTTAGGTTTAGATAATTCTACCGCCGTGGTTACTTCGAATATTTTTAATGATAATTTACAATATGCTATTTCTGGTTCTGCTGGGGTGAATGATTTTTCAAATAACTCTGGTTCAAACAATGGATATAATAGTATCCCTATCGCTGGAATTCTAACAGAATTGAATAAAACAATGACGTTGAAAAAGAATGCTTTGCCTTATTTAGTTAGTGAAAATGCTATCGTTATTGCCAGCTCAACATTAGTTATCGAACCAGGAGTTGTTATTAAATTTAAAGATAAAAAATTCGAGATACAAGGGCAACTAGATGTGAATGGGGAAGTGGGGAATACAATTTTGTTTACTTCAATTAGTGACGACTCTGATGGAACTAATATTCAAAACGATGATCAACCAGATCCTATTTTGTTTGGAAATCACCGAGGTTTATATATGAAATCAGGTTCAGTTTCAGAAATTAAAAATGCAGAATTTAGGTACCTGAAATGTGGTGTAAGTTATGAAAATTCACCAATTCATCTTGAAAACGTAGTATTCAAAAACAACGAAACGGCAATTTGTTTTGACGGCGCTTCTGCAACAAGTACCATAAGTAATTTAATTTTTGAGGAGAACATAGCAACAAGTACAAATCCTTTGTGATAAATAAAAGACTAAAAATTTGTTTTTGGAGAAACAAATTTTTAGCTTTTAACATTTTGATAAATAATTTCGAGTTGTCGGGTTTGAGAATCTTATTTCCCTGTACTTCCCAAAACACCCTCACCTCGATCTGAGTTTCCGTCTAATTCTTCAACCTCTTCAATTTCGATATAAGGGGAGTATATAAGCATTCCTTGGGCTATTGCTTTGGTTGTTGGGTAAATTGTTATGTCTTCTTTTGATAATTTGTTTTTTGCCAAAAATAAATTAAGTTTGTCGTCGCTTTGTTCAATGGGAAGTTTTGGGTTGTGTTTTGCAAAAATAATCGGCTTATTTGAAGTGTTGTTTATTGGAATAAAAATTTCTCCTCGAAAACCGCTATCTATTATTCCGCAACGAGTAGCGATTCCTTTTGTTCCAGTACTACTTCTTTCATATATAGAAAAAACCCAATCTTTTGGTATTTCAATTGCTATACCTGTTTTAAACATGTGGATATCACCTGGTTTTAAAATTAAAAAATCTTCTTCATGAATCGCATAAAGATCAAAACCGGCGTCCTCATCTCTTTTTGAAGGGAGAAACGCTCTGTTGTTTAAGAGTTTTATTTTAAAATAAGGTTTTTTCATGGTGACTGTTTTTTATTTTTAAATAGGTAGTTCTTTTAAAATAAAGGATGTTTATATTGTAACAGAATATAAGATATTTGAAATTAAAAAACTTGAATTCAAATCTGAACCTGGAACAATTTGGCAAAAACAAAAACCTCGCATCTGTT
>JAHJLO010000090.1 GCA_018821685.1 Patescibacteria group bacterium | reverse complement strand
TTTTAACAAAAACTCTCAGGAATTTTATAAAAAGTTCTCTTGGAAGTCTACGTCATTGGAATATTCAGAGAATTATTAAGATTAAAATTAAAAAAGTATGATAGATAAAAAAATAAAAATAGATATTGGGTGTGGTAGGAATAAAATTGAGGGTTTTATTGGTATTGATTTTGATTCGACAACTAACCCTGATATTGTTGCTTCTGCTTTAGACTTACCTTTTGATAATAATAGCGTCGATGAAGTTTATTCCGCTCATTTAGGTGAACATTTTGATCCGACAGAAGCACAACAATTTTTTAATGAAATATATAGGGTGTTGAAAAAAGGTTGTAAAGCAACTATTAAGGTTGATAAGGATTGGTCAAAGAAAAAATTGATGGCAAAAGACCCCACTCATAAATATCGCTACAAAGAAAAAGAAATATTAAAAATGGTTGGAAAATTCTCTGAAAAAAAAGTTAAAGATAAAATTTATTTTTTTAAAATTACTCAACCTCGAAGAAAGATTTTTATTGATTTAGTTAAATAATTTTTTGTTGTTAGTTTCCGAGGATCTTTTTATTTTTTTCTGTGGCGATGTTTATATTATTTTTCAAAAAAAGATATAATAATATTAGTGTATTAAATAAACGAACTAATAAAAGAGTTATGATAGCTCCTAGTATCCCATAGGTAGGAACTAATAAAAATAGTAATGTTATTTTTACTATTGGATTAGCTGTCGACAAAATATAAAGTGATTTTTTTTGAGATTGTGCTGTTAAATAACTGTTGAGTATATCGAAAGGAATAAATAAAATCATAAAAGAGAAAAGTTGAGAATATTTTAAGGCTTCTATATATTGAGGAAATAGATGGCTAAATAAATAAGAAGATAACATCAAATACATTCCCAAAGGAATTATTAAAACAAAAGAAAACTTTGTAATTTTTACTAGGAGGTTCTTTTTTATATTGTGTTTTACATTCGCTAATTTAGGAAAGGCGATATTTGATACGGGAACAATTAAAGCTTTCATTTGAAAAACAGGGGCTAAAGCAAAAGAATAAATAGCGAGAGGAGTGGCTCCTAAAAAGTGCCATAAAAGAGTTTTATCTATTATTTCGGCTATGGAGTTTAAGATATTCATTAAACTCAAATGTTTTCCATAAGAAATAGTTTCAGGATCAATTTTTTTATTTAGAGGTATTTTTTTAAGGGTAATCTTTAAGAAGATTAAGTTTAAAAGAGTTTCTGTTGCAAAGTAAGAAAATATCATCAAAAATATGTTTCCTGAAAAAAATAAGATGAAAATCATTATCGTGACAGAGACTATTTGTTTTGATGTATTGTAAATGGCAGTTTCTTTAAAAAGTTTTTTTCCATTTAAAACCGCTTCATACATAGCAAAGGCTCCTGTAAAAGGGAGGAAAATTGATGTAATTAAAAAAGCAATACTTAAAACAGTATCTCCTGAGTAGTAATAATAACCTGAAAATATTAAACTTGTTAATCCACTTAACAAACCCCATCGAATTTTTGTCTTAATTGCTAAGGTGACTGTCCCCTCATATCCTCTCGCCACAGCTCGTGTAACAGAGACCGCCATTCTGGTTAGCCCGGGAATCGTTAACAGTCCCATTAAAGAAAGTATATATTTGTATGTTCCGTAGGTTTCTTTCGGTATTAAATTAGCAAAGGCTACGGCTAATAGAAAAGAAGCTAGTGATGAGGTGATGTTCCCTAGGGTCAGCCAAGAAACCCCTTTAAAAAGATAAATCATATCCGTTTTTGTCCACTTTTCTGTCCAACGAAGGAAATCATAGACTTTATTTTCTGTTTTTTCTTTTGAAGAAATCATTTTCTGTGTTTTTTTATTTATTATAGATTCTTATGATGTCGTCTTTAACCTCAAATTTTGTATAACTTGATTTTTCTTTAATAAAACTTTCTAATTCATTTAGTGTTGGGTAATCATTCTCCCCAATAAAACAACGAGCATCGTCTATTAAAATAACATGATTTTTTACAGGACTATTTAATATTATTTCGAGTTCTTTAATTATGGGAGTATCAAGATTACCTCTAGCTGTTATTCCCGATGAATAATGAGCATCAAGCCAAAATAAACAAGGTTTTTTAATTTCTTTTAAAATCTTTTGCAAAATTTCTCCGCTATCACCTAGGTGCAAATTGATATTTTTATTATTTGAAAAAAGTCTTTTTGATCTTTTATATAAATTCTCATTTAATTCAATGGAATGAATTTCTTTAAAATTGTTTTTGGTTGCCCAAATCATTTCTCCTAAATAAGTCCCTGTTTCTACCAGAGTTTCTAACGAATATTTTTTGGAAAATTCTTTAACTGTTTGTCTTTTAATAAAGTGTGGGGAAGGACCTTTTTTGTCTTTTTCTTGCCATTGTTTTAGATATTTTTTATCTAAAATCTCTCTCTTTTTTATTAATCTAATTTGCATTATTCTGAACAATATCGGAATTTTTTCTAACTGCGTTTTTATTCTTTCTTTAATTGTTTTCATATTTTAATTTTTACCACTTATTAATTTTGTTTACCACTTTCTTTTTTAGCCCGAGGTAGGATTTTTCTGCTTCTTTTTCAAGGTCGGGGGAGAGGAGTCGAAGAAGTTCTTTTCCAAGTATTCGATATTGACCCCCTACTTTGTTTGCTCGTATCAATCCTTTTTTAAGCATACGTTTAATAGTGCTGTTACTTATTTTTAACAGGTCTTGAGTTTCGCTTGTTGTATAAACTGCATTTTCCTTAATCTCTTGACTCATATTTAGTTAATTATATCGAAGTGTCAAAAGGTGTCAAGAAGGTTCAGTCCAAAAATCCAACATCTCAGTTCCTGAGGTGTTGGATTTTTGGACTGAACCTTCTAATAATAGCAGAATATAAGTAAAAAGCTGAACGCCCCACCCTCTTAGAGGGTGGGGCGTTCAGACATTTGGGTGAAGATATAAGCCTTCTATCAAATTCTAGGGTAAAAAATTAAAAAACAACGATTAGTAATCGCTGTGAGTTTGGAGGGTTGTGTTAAAGAAGGGGTATTTAACACATTAGGAATAAAAAAAGGCGAACAACTCCGGAAGTTGTTCGCCTTTGACGGCGTTAATCAGAGAAAAAGTAATTCATATTCTTTGTTCTGAATAGTATTATTACAATTTATGATTGTGCCGGCAGGCCATCATGCAGGGTGGGCCAGGGCAGTAGTGGCATAATTTCTATTATAAATGATACTGGAAAACTTCGAACTTCCTTTGTTTCGGTTCTGCATGGCGGTACCTCCGTAAGGTTGCCTGTTTTCGTTTTCCGAGAAATTGTCGGATCGGGGGGGCTAAAAGCCTGCCAATCTGCAATCTTCCCTTTTTTCTGCCTCTTCTTTTAGGGTACTGATTTGAAATAAATATTAGCAGAATAAAAAAATTTGTCAAGTGTTTTTAAGTGTGTTTTAAAATAAAAAATAAAAATTGGTATTGTTGTTCAGGAAAAAAAGTACTTACTTTGATAAAATCACACACGGTGATAATTTCTGGATCGCGACGTCGACAAACAAAACAACAAAGGAGGGCGAAAGGCTTCGCCTTTCGCCCTCCTTTGTTGTTTTGTTTGTCTCCTCGCGAAGACGAACCTGCGGTTCGTTACTTTCAACTTTCAACTTTTAGATTTTTACCTTATACTAATAACTATGAAAACAGATAACATATTAAAAAACATTGTGCTCGGTTCGATATTTCTCGTGCCGTTTATTCCTTTTATTGTCCCTAATAATTTATTTTTTCCTTTTATCACAGGGAAAGCTTTTGCTTTTAGAATATTAGTTGAAATAATAGTTGGTCTTTGGGCAATTCTTGCTTTGAGAAATGAAAGTTATAGACCAAAATTTTCCTGGATTACTGTTGCGGCTGCTGTTTTTGTCGTAATAATCGGAATTGCTGATGTTTTTGGTGAAAATCCAATGAAAAGTATTTGGAGTAATTTTGAAAGAATGGAGGGTTGGGTTACTTTGTTGCATCTATTTGGTTTCTTTGTGGCAACAACTGCTGTATTGCGGACTGAAAAATTGTGGCACAGGTTTTTTAATATATCTATTGTTGCTAGCGTTTTGATGGGATTTTATGGTTTGATGCAGATGGCTGGGAAGTTTGATATTCACCAAAGTTCGGATCGGCTTGATGCGACACTAGGAAACTCTGCCTACCTAGCTGTTTACATGTTATTCCATATCTTCATTACCTCATTCTTTTTGGTTAGAGAAAGAGGGAATAGCCTTTTGAAATGGCTTTATGGATTAGCTTTAATTTTACAAGTAGTTGTTCTTTACAACACAGGAACTAGGGGAGCTATCCTTGGTTTATTGGCAGGGTCTTTGGTTGTTAATTTATTTGTTGCTATTTTTGAAAAACAAAATAAAAAACTTAAGAAAATCAGTATTGGTTTCCTTGTGGGAATAGTTGCTCTTGTCGGACTGTTTATTGGATTGAGAGAGAGCCCTTTTGTTCAAAACAGCCCTGTCCTAGAACGTCTTGCTAAAATTTCTCTGGAGGAGAGAACTACTAAGTCTCGTTTTATGGTTTGGGGAACTGCTTGGGAAGGTTTTAAAGAGAATCCTGTTTTAGGTTGGGGTCAAGAAAATTTTAGTTATGTATTTGATAAATATTATAATCCTGGAATGTACGATCAGGAGCAGTGGTTTGATAGAACTCACAACGTTTTCTTTGACTGGTTAATCGCAGGAGGTTTGCTTGGTTTATTGGGATATTTAGCTTTGTTCGCTTCGATTATTTATTATCTGTTTAAAGATGAAAATAATTATTTCAACATTTTAGATAAAGGAATCATTTTAGGATTACTAACTGCTTATTTTGTTCACAACCTATTTGTTTTTGACCATTTGATTAGTTATATTTTATTCTTTTCTTTGCTTGGCTATATGCATAGTATTAATGTTGAGGAAGAAAATATTTCAACAGTAAAAATTAATAAAGGAGTAAACAATATTGCTATCCCCGCAGTAATTATTGTAGCTTTATTCTCCGTGTACTTCTTTAACGCAAAGCCTATAATGGCAAACATGACCTTACTAAGTGCTTTGAAACCACAAGAAGAAGGAGCCATGAAGAATTTAGCATATTATCAAAAAGCTATTTCTATTGGGTTTGTCGGAAGGCAGGAAGCTCGTGAACAGTTAGCCCAATTTGGAATTCAATTTGCTTCATCTGAGCTTAGTCCCGAATTAAAACAAGAAATGTTTAACATTGTTGTTGGTGAGATGGAAAACCAAATAGAAGAAGACCCTAATAGTGCCAGAATAGAGTCTATCGCAGGAACTTTCCTAGGAAGAGTTGGCGATTTAGACGGTTCTTTGATTCATTTGGAACGAGCTTTAGAATTATCTCCTAACAAGGTTTCTCTTTTAGAATTAGCCGGTAATGTTAATTTATTTAAAGGTGATTTTGCTGAAGCTACAGAATATTTTAAAAAAGCTTTTGAATCAGCTCCTCAATTTAATCTTTTGAGAATTGGTTATGCTTCTGGGCTTATTTATCTCGAGGAAGACAAGCAAGCTGAAGAAATCCTAGTGCCCGTTTTTGGAACAGTTTTAGTTGATGACGATAGAATTATTCAAGCTTACCTAGCTCGAAGAGATTATGAAAAAGCAATTGCTATTTTAGAAAAACGAGTTGCGGATAAACCTGGGGATGGTCAATCTCTTCTATCTCTAGCTGCTGTCTATGCGGAAGCTGGTTATAAAACCAAAGCAGTAGAAGCTATTCGTGGAGTTATTTAAATCGACCCAAGCTTTAAGGAACAGGGAGAATACTACATTAATGAAATTTTGTCAGGAAGGCAATAAGATTTAATTTATCTGTTAGTAAGTTCTTAATTATAAAAAATATGTATTTTAAAAATAAATTCAAAGATGGTTTTTTAAATCTGTACGGAACTAAGGTTGTCTTGCTGGTAGCATCAGGTTTTTTGGGTTTGTTTGTCCCTTTATTTTTGTTTGAATTGTTTGATAACGATATCCGGTGGGTTGTTGCGTTTTTTGGGATATCATCTTTGCTATATGTGGTAACAATTCCTCTTGGAGCCATGTTTTTAAACCGATTTGGCTTTAAAAAGGCTTTAAGAGTGAGTCTTGTTTTTGGAGCTTTGTGGTATGTAATTCTTTATTTTATGGATAAGGGAAACTATTTTTATTTAGCCCCTCTTTCTATTTTTGTTCTAGTTTTATTTAGAATTTCTCATTGGATTCCTTATATCGTTGATTTTGCTAAATTTTCTGACGGGGGAGATAGAGCTAAGCAGTTGAGTGCTTTTGATATAACGAGAAATATTTTATCAGGATTACTTCCTATAGCTTCTGGATTCATTATTCTTAAATATGGATTCGATGCTGTTTTTATTATTGGAATCGTTTTGTATATTTTGGCTGGTTTGTTTTTAATCAAAATACCAAAAACTGAAGAAAAATTTGACTGGAATTACAAACAATCTTGGAAAGAACTTCTATCAAAGAAAAATAGATCAAGTCTTTATGCCTATATGGCCGACGGGGCAGAGGGAATGATTGGTTTGGTTGTTTGGCCGGTGTTTATGTTTCAGATTCTTGAGGGAAATTATTTAGAGGTTGGGTACCTATCCGCCTTAATTATTGTTGTTACAATGGTTTTGCAATTTATTTTAGGGGACAAGCTTGATAAAGGGGGTGATGGAGAAAAAAAGAAATTCTTAAAGTTTGGAACACTTCTTTATTCTCTCGGGTGGATTGTCAAAATTTTTGTTTTAACAGCTTTCCATATATTTATCGTGGGAGTTTATCATAATGTTGTAAGAATTTTTGCAAGAACTTCTTTTGATACGATGTTTTTTGATATTGTTGCCAGTAAAAAACATTATGTTGATGAGTTCACTGTTTTGCATGAAATGGCGGTTCACCTCGGAAAAGTTATAGCGATGATTTTCATTATAATTGGTGCTTCCTTCTTGTCTTTGCAATGGACTTTCTTATTGGGAGCAGGTGCTTCCATGGTTATGAATTTGTTGAGAAAAGATTATAAAAGAAATTAAATTAAACCTTGGGAAAAAGCCTTTCCTCGAGGAGGAGTGGAACGACGGGAGAGGTGAGGCTTTGAGGAGAGGTTTGATTTAATTTCTCGCAGATCAACGCGGATTGTACGCAGATAAACGCAGAGACGACGAATAAATTTTGCCAAAGGCAAAATTCATTACTCGCAAACTTACTAACATATTAACTTGTTAACTATTTTATTATGAAGATACAGAAAAATATTTCATTAAAAGAATACACAACTTTCAAGGTGGGTGGTGAGGCAAAATATTTTGCTGTGATTAATGGTATTGAAGATTTAAAACAGGCAGTGAATTTTGCGAAGCAAAATTCACTGCCTGTTTTTGTCCTTGGGGGAGGTTCAAACCTTTTAATTTCTGATGAAGGTGTTGATGGCTTAGTTTTAAAAATGGAAATTAAAGGGACGGATTTTGCTTCACAAAATCCGTCTTCGCAAGCAGAGCGAGATAATTCAGGGATTGTTCAGGTCACCGCTGGCGCCGGAGAAATTTGGGACAACCTTGTAGAAAAATGCGTTGAAAAAGGTCTGTCTGGTTTAGAAAACCTTTCTCTTATACCGGGAACAGTGGGGGCCTCGGCTGTTCAAAATATTGGAGCTTATGGTATTGAGGCTTGCGATGTTATTAATTGGGTTGAGGTTTTTGATATAAAAACAGGTGAAATTAAAAAACTCACAGGGGTTTTCTGTAAGTTTAACTATCGTGATTCGATTTTTAAAAAAGAAGAAGGAAAAGATTTGATTGTAACCAGAGTTGCTTATAATCTCCAAAAAGAAGGAGAATTAAAAATGGATTACAAGGATATTCAAGAATATTTCGACAAACATAATTTTAAAAAAGAACAGGCTACTTTAAAACAGTTAAGAAATGCGATTATAGAAATTAGAAAGAGTAAATTACCTAATTGTGAAAAAGTCGGAACAGCTGGTTCGTATTTTAAAAACCCAACAATTGCAAAAAAACAGCTTGATAAACTTCTTCAAAAATATCCCGAACTTCCACATTATGAAAGTGGTCAACAGTTTAAAATACCGCTCGCTTACGTTTTAGATAAAATTTTAGGCTTGAAAGGTTTTAAAGAAGGTTGTGCGGGTTTGTATGAAAATCAGCCGTTAGTTCTGGTTAATTATGGTAAGTCTGATTGTAAAAATATAAAAAACCTTGCCCAAAAAATTCAAAAAGAAGTAAAAGACAAAACGGGTTTAGATATTGATTCTGAAGTGGTTGAGTGGTAATGTTGTTATAGAAATTAAGTTTTAGATGAACTCTATTTTAAGAGTTATTAAATAAAATTTAAGGAGGGACATTGTGTTTGAAATATATTGCCTTATATGGCATCTAGGTAGATTAAGAGTCATACCTAGAATAGGTTTCCTTTTTGGAATTGATAAGACAATTTTTTCTCACTCACCTCGGTATTATCAAAATTGTCTACATTTTTTTGCTCGGACTGTTTTTTTGATGGTTTACTTTGGTGGTAAAAAACTTGTGGAAGAAAGATTCTTGGAATCGATCTTTATTATCTTGTTTCTCACTTTTATTCATTATCAAGTAAGAAATTCGAAGCTTGTCAGGGGAAAAGCCATTAAGAGAGAGATTGATCAAAGAATTAAAAAGGGATTAAGGGAAGCTGATTATTACCATGATTTATTACAAGCAGTTGGAACTCTAAGTTTCTTCGCTGGGGTTTTCTCTCTTCCTATTATTGAGAAATTTCCTAGATGGTCAATCGTTTTAATCTCACTGAACTTTATTTTTGGAATTATCTCTTCTGAATTATTGTTTCGTCGAGAGCAAAGCACCTACCACGGTAAATGATTCATCCTAAATTTAAGAGCTTACGGAGGAAAACATGGAAAAAGGAAATGTTGGAAAAGGAATTCCCATTGGAAACTCTGTTTCTAGAGGTGTCCTTTTGAAAGCAAATCATTGTCCAACAAGATTCACAATATCGTTTTTTGGTTTTTGCACTTTGGGATTAGGATCTGTTGTGTTGTATTTTGGATACCAAATTTTTAATTGGGAAAATTTTAGACTGGGGGGAGAGATATGGGTTTATCTCATTTTTATGGCCCCCTTGGTTTCTGGAACAGCCACTCTTTTTTTAAAAACAACTTCGTTGATTAAAGAGAGGAGATCCCTGCTTAAATTTGCCGAAGAAAAATTAAGCATGACGGTGGATGATATTTTAAATATCGTTCCTAAAGATTAAGTCCAAAAAACTGAAAAGTTTTTTCGGAAAATTAAAAAAGGCAGTTCTCGTTTCGAGAACTGCCTTTTCTTCTTCTTGATGCATCTGAAAATTATTTAGGAGCACATCACTCGAGGTTTTAATTCGGTGAGTTCGTTATTACTGGTATTCAGAATGTATTCTGTTCCACAATCCCCAGCACATCTAAAGTATTGTGCCAGAATTTCAGAAGAGAGACTACCTATTTTTAAGGCGGTTCTGGGGCCTTCTCCGATAAAAATCTTACCATGAGGACATTTGTTACTACCTGTTACCATTTTCATCATGAACCTCTCTTTGTTGTTGATATCTTTATTTAGTTACGCTTCTACCTATATTTATAAATTATTTTGCTAATATAGTCAAGGGTTTAGTGGTATGTTTGTGATTTAGCTGGCAGATTAAATATTTATTTAGTGCTTTGTTTGTGTTAAACTGATGTAATGAATTTTTTAAAGAAGATATTTGGTGACGAAAATAAAAAGTATTTAAAAACGATACAACCAATAGTAGAAAAAATAAACTCTTTCGAAGAGAGTATTTCTCCATTGTCTGATGAAGAACTAAAAAATAAAACACAGGAGTTTAAGGATAGATTAAAAAAAGGTGAAACTGAAGACGACTTACTTCCAGAAGCTTTTGCTGTTGTTCGAGAAACGGCAAAAAGAACTCTTGGTGAAAGGCATTATGATGTTCAGCTTATTGGAGGAATCGCTTTACATCAAAAAAGAATTGCTGAAATGAGAACGGGAGAGGGAAAAACTCTGGTTGGAACCTTACCTGTTTATTTAAATGCTCTTTCTGGTAAAGGGGCTCATGTTGTTACTGTTAATGATTATCTTTCAAGGAGAGATGCCGTTTGGATGGGACAAATTTATAATGCTTTGGGGCTTTCTGTTGGAATTATAAATAGTGATACTTCTTATCTTTACGATCCAACTCAGACGGGAGAACAATTAGATGAAGAAAGAGATGAAGAAGGTTCTTATAAAGTTGTTGATGAATTTTTACAGAAGTGTACAAGAAGGGAAGCCTATCAAGCTGATATTACCTACGGAACTAATAATGAATTCGGATTTGATTACTTAAGAGACAATATTGAATATAGAAAAGAAGAGATTCGTCAAAGAGAATATAATTTTGCAATTGTCGATGAAATCGACTCCATTTTGATTGATGAGGCGAGAACCCCTTTAATTATTTCTGCACCAGCGGGAGATTCTGAAGATTTATATGCAAAATTTGCTTTAATCGCAGGGATGATGATTAAAGAACAAGATTTTACTGTTGAAGAAAAATATAAAGCAATTAAATTAACCGATGCTGGAATTGAGAAAGCCGAAAAGCATTTAGGAATTGAAAACATTTATACAGAGAAGGGAGTTAAATTTGTTCATCATCTTGAAACAGCTGTTCGAGCCAAAGCTCTTTTTGAAAATAATAAAGATTATGTTGTTAAGGATGGTCAAATTGTGATTGTTGATGAATTTACAGGGCGTATGCAACCAGGAAGACGATGGTCTGAAGGTTTGCACCAAGCCATTGAAGCTAAAGAGGGAGTTGAGGTTCAAAAAGAATCGAGAACTTTTGCTTCTATTACATATCAAAACTATTTCCGTCTTTATAAGAAACTTTCAGGTATGACAGGTACAGCAGAAACATCTTCTGAAGAATTTTATAAAGTTTATGGTCTTAATGTTACGTTGATTCCTACTCATCGGGATATCAAGAGAATTGATTGCGAAGATTTAATTTTTCAAACTGAAAAAGGAAAATTTAGAGCACTTGCTCGTAAAGTAAAAGAGTTAAACCAAAAAGGTCAGCCAGTTTTGATTGGTACTGTTTCTATCGAAAAAAATGAATTACTTTCACAATACTTGAGAGCCGAGGGCGTCCAACACGAAGTTTTGAATGCAAAAAATCATGAAAATGAAGGAGAGATTGTAGCCGGAGCTGGAGAAAAAGGAAGAGTAACCGTTGCTACAAACATGGCTGGTCGTGGAGTCGATATTAAACTTGGTGGTATTCCTTTTGATAAAGAAAAATATGAAGAGGTTAAAGCTTTAGGAGGTTTGTTTGTAATTGGAACAGAAAGACACGAATCGAGAAGAATCGATAACCAGTTGAGAGGTCGTTCTGGGCGTCAGGGTGACCCAGGAGAGACTCAATTCTTTGTTTCCATGGAAGATTCTTTGATGAGAGTTTTTGCTTCTGATGTCGTTAAAAAGATGATGGGGAGATTGGGTATTCCTGAAGATGAAGCGATCCAAAATAGAATGATAACTAATTCTCTTGAGGCAGCTCAAACAAAAATAGAAGGATTTAATTTTGATTCTCGACAGCATGTTTTGAAATATGATGATGTTATGAGTTTCCAGAGAAATACAGTTTATGGAAGGAGAAGAGATATCCTATTTGGAAAAGACAAAGACATTGAAGATTCTTTAAATAAAATTCTTGATGACCTCTACAGCGTCCCGGTTAATGTTGAAATCGAAGAAGAATTTGGAACTCGTGAAAGTAACGAAAAAATTATCTTAGAGAAAAGAGAGTTACTGGGGGATGAAGAATTCTTTGCTGTGATGAGAAGATTAATGTTGCAAACAATTGATACTCTTTGGGTTGAACACTTAGAGCTAATGGATTATTTACGTTCGTCTGTTAATTTACGTGCCTACGGACAGAGAGACCCTCTTGTCGAATATAAAAAGGAAGGACTTCAGTTGTTCAAAGAAATGCAGTTTGTTATAAATGAAAAGATTTTGCACTTTATTCCAAGCATGGGAGCTGGGGCATTTGTTCGAGAACAACAAAAAATGCAAGTAACTCAAGAGCAAGCTAAGAGTATCGCTGAAAAAGAAGGGAGCTCGGCTGAAGAGACTGTACAAAAACCTGTTGTAAAAACGGGCGAGGATAAAATTGGAAGAAATGATCCTTGTAGTTGTGGCTCTGGCAAGAAATACAAAAAATGCCACGGTAAATAAATTAAAAAAATGTTAAAATTAAGGTAATTAATAATTAAAATAATAAAAATATGAAAGGATATATACAAAATATAGAAGACGTAACAAAAGAAAATACAAATTTTCGAAAAGTGCTTTATACAGCTAAATTAAGTCAGCTTGTTGTGATGAGTCTAAAACCAGGAGAGGATATTGGAATGGAGGTTCATGATGATACCGATCAATTTATTAGAATTGAGGAAGGAAAAGGAAAGTCTATTTTAGACGGAGTGGAAACTCCTATTGAAGATGATTTTGCTGTTGTTATCCCAGCAGGAACAGAGCACAATATTGTAAATGAATCAGATGAAGAGATGAAACTTTACACTATTTATTCTCCTGCACACCACCGACATGACGTGGTACACGCCAATAAGGAAGAAGCAGAAGCTGATGATGAACATTTTGACGGGACAACTACAGAGTAATATAAAATTCAAAAAAATAAAAAATATACTACAACTGAAATAAATATTCGGTTGTAGACCATTAAGAAACTATCGTTTCTTAATGGGCGAATTAATTGTTATTGTTTAGATTGTGTATGGTAAAAATTAACAAAAAATTAAAAAGAATAAGGTTGGGTAAAAACCAGAAAAGATTAGTCACTCTACTTTTGGGTGGAGTTGCTTTAAGTTTATCGGCAAGTCCTAAAAAACAATTTCAGATATTGGGTGAAATTCATGATGAACTTAAAAATTTTGATGAAAAACATTTGAAAAGGTCAATTAAGACTCTATATGAATCAAGGGTTATTAATTACAAAGAGGATAAGGATGGTAGAATGACCGTCGTATTATCTGAGGATGGTAAAAAAAGAGCCATTACCTATGATATTGATAACATTAAAATTAAAAAACCAAAAAAATGGGATGGTAAATGGAGAATCGTTTTATTTGATGTGCCAGAAAGAAAAAAGAGAATTAGAGATGTTTTGAGGAATCACTTGAGAGCTATTGGTTTTTTTGAATTTCAGAAAAGTGTTTTAATTCACCCTTATGATTGTAAAGATGAGATAGATTATATTATAGAAACATATGAAGCACGAGAGTTTGTTAGATTTGTTGTTGCGGAAACTATCGATAACGAGTTACATATTAAAAGTTTTTTTGGATTATTAAATTAGTAGCCCCCCATTAAGAAACTATCGTTTCTTAATGGGGGAAAAAGGAAGAGAAAGGAGGGAGGGGAGTGGGTTGGTGTTTGTTATGTTATAATTTACAAATCATGAAACAATCTGATGCGTTGGAAATTTTAAAAATGGGGCATAATGTCTATTTAACTGGCGCTGCTGGGTCGGGTAAAACACATCTACTTAACCAATATATTAAGTTTTTAAAAGAAAAGGATGTGACTATTGGGGTAACAGCTTCGACTGGAATTGCCGCCACTCATATGAATGGCTCAACCATTCACTCTTGGGCAGGGATTGGAATTAAGAAATATTTAGATGAATGGGAGTTTGATGCTTTGTTGCAAAAACAATATTTGGCGAAGCGTTTTCAGAATACAAAGGTTTTAATAATCGACGAAGTTTCTATGTTAGACTATCATCGGTTTGATTTACTTGATAAAGTCTGCCGAGGTTTCAAACAAGTTGATACTCCTTTTGGGGGGATGCAGGTTGTTTTGTCTGGTGATTTTTTCCAACTTCCTCCTATCACTAAAAATACAAATGAATTTTGTTTTATAAACAAATCGGAAGTTTGGAATAATATGGGGCTTAAGGTCTGTTATCTTCAGGAGCAACATCGACAGGAAGATGGAGCTCTGGTTGACTTGTTAAATAATATTCGACGAAATAATGTCGGGGAAGATGTTCTCGCTCCGCTCAGGACAAGATATCGAAAGAAAATTGAAGGGGATATTGTTCCAACTAAACTTTATACTCACAATGCTGATATTGATAGAATAAATGATGAAGAGTTGGATAAAGTCGAAGGTAAATTAAAAGTTTACCAAATGATTGCAAAAGGAAGAAAAAACTTAGTTGAGTCTTTGAAAAAAAGTTGTTTGGCTCAGGAAAAATTGAGATTGAAAGAGGGTTCGATTGTGATGTTTTTGAAAAATAATCACATGAAAAAGTATACCAACGGAACTCTTGGAAAAGTAATTGGTTTTAGTAATATGGATTTTCCTATTGTTAAAACTTATGATGGGAGAGAGATTGAAGTTGAGCCAGAAAGTTGGGTAATTGAAGATGAAGGAAAAATTAAAGCAGAATTGAAACAAATTCCTTTGCGCCTAGCTTGGGCAATTACTATCCACAAAAGTCAGGGAATGAGCTTAGATGCGGCAGAAATAGACCTATCGAAGTCATTTGTTGAAGGAATGGGTTATGTGGCTCTTTCAAGAATCAGGTCTTTTGAAGGTTTGCGTTTGATGGGCTTAAATAAAATAGCTCTTGAAGTTAATAAAGAAATTCTTGAATTAGATAAAGAACTTTTAATGGCATCTGAATACGCCCTAGGAGAGTTGAGTGAAATTTCTGAGAAGGAGAAGAATGAAAAGCAAAGAAATTTTATTGGAGAGGTTGAGTCTACAGAAGAAGAAAAGGTTAAAAAAATGTCTACCTATGAGGTTACAAAAATTTTGGTTGGTAATAAGTTGTCGATTAAAGAAATGGCAAAAGAAAGAGACATGACCGAGGGAACGATTATTAATCATTTGGAAAAAATGCTGGAATGGGGTCCAGAAGCCGATGGTATCGATAAAAAAGATTTAGATTATATCAAAAAAGAAATTCCAAAAACTCGGTTAGCAAAAATTATAAAAGCATTTAAGAAGTCAAAAGATACAAAAATGACGCCAGTAAAAGAAATCTTAGGAGATAAATTTGATTATGACGAGATACGCCTAGCTCGACTTTTTTTAGAAAAATAACTCCAAATTTAACACAATCCTTTGTCGACGTCGTCACAAAAACATTCGAAGTACTAGTACGTACATCTCATCTTTTTGCTCCTAGCCTTCTCGGACTGCACGCAAATTTGGAGTTATTT
Organism: Patescibacteria group bacterium; assembly: GCA_018821685.1. GTDB lineage: Bacteria > Patescibacteriota > Minisyncoccia > Phycocordibacterales > UBA12079 > UBA12079. The sequence goes on along the minus strand of JAHJLO010000090.1, from coordinate 4,026 downwards.
TTAAGTTCGTCTTTGTTGATATTTTTATTGCTTTTCTTTGCTGTTCAAGTTAAGATTTTTGCAGGTTAGTTAAAGTGTTTATTGAAAAAACTTTTTAAGGAGGAAAAAATGAATTGGGTAATAGCTAGTTTTCAGGTTTTATCATGTTCTCTCTCGCTAATGATCTTTATTTTTGCCATTTATATCCAAACTACAATAATTCGAGATATAAATAACAGGACTGATGAATATTTAAGGGCTTTGTGGGTCAAGATTTTCCGCTCTGTTAAAGGTTCTTTGTCTTGTGATGACATTGATAAAAAAGTTGCTATTTCTATGGACCCGAATTTAGAGTCTTTAGCCCGGAGAGCTTCCAAAAAGAATTATGAGAAAATGTTGTCTTTTTTGAGTTATACGAGTAAATCCTTGAAAAATAGTGGTGTTTCTGTTACTGATAAACGTTTCTTAGCTCTTTCTCAGGTCCAAAGCTCCTTGGATGATTTTTTAGGAGTGAGACAAACCAAACCTTCCCTTCGGGATTATTTTCAGTATTATGAATATTTGAAAATGTTTTTTGATAATTCATTAAGAGCTATTGATGAACTAGAAAAAGCCTTTTTTGATTTTCAGGAGTCCAAAATAGAGATTAAATTACGAAAAGATCTTATAATCTCAAAAGAAGAGTAGTCTTTTTAAACATTTTTGAGTTTTTGAAACCCTTGTCGCAGAAGCGACAAGGGTTTTCGTATTTCTTTTTTATGGCTCATGGTGTGTTGCTGGGAAAGGTGAGGGGGTTTATACTATTAAGTATGTTTTACAGTATTTTAATCATCTTAATCACCAGTTTAATTATCTATTTTTCTGGGAAAAAATTTGCAACTGCTTCTTCTGAAATAGGGGAGTATTTTAATCTTCCGCGGTCTGTTAAGGGTGCAACGTTAGATGCTGTCGCCAGCTCTCTTCCCGAGTTGATGATCGGTGTTTTCTCAATCGTGTTTTTTAAAGAATTTTCTATTGGGGTTGGAACTATCGCTGGTTCTGTACTATTTAATACTTTAATTATTCCAAGTTTAGCTGTTTTAGTCTCACCTGTCGTTTTTAGAGTTGGTCGTGAAGTTATGGCTCGGGATGCTTTGTTTTATAGTATTTCTGTCTTTGTTTTTTTATCGGCTATTTTATATTCGAATGAATGGGGTTTTGCTCTTTCAATAATTTTTATTGCCATCTATGTTTGGTATGTAAATATGATTATTTCACAAACTGAAAAATATCAGAAAGTTCATAAAAAACTTCTAGGAGAAAAGATTTCTGTGGTTTCTACTATGGTCATAGCTTTTTTTAATATAATTGTTATGGGTGTCGCTACTTATTATTTAACCCATCAAGCCATTTTACTTTCTCAGTTAATGGGAGTCCCCGCTATTATTATCGGTTTTTCAATTGTAGCCGTGGCAACTTCAATCCCCGACGCAATTATCGCTGTTGTTAACGCGAGACAAGGTCGTACCGATGAAGTTTTGTCCCATGTTTTTGGTTCCAATATATTTAATATTTTAATTGCATTGGGACTTCCTTTGTTGTTGGCCTCGCTTTTAATAGGAGAGAGTGTGGATGTTGTCGCTGGTGGGGCTGGTATTGTTATAGGTCTTTTGGTTTCTACTGTTGTGGTTATATACCTTATTATTGACGATTATATTTTATCAAAGAAAAATGCGGTTATTATGCTATCTGGGTACTTGTTATTTTTAGGGTATATTTTTTATACAACTATATAAAAAATATATATGTTAAAATAGGAATAAATGAAAATTCAATTACCAATAATAAAAAATATCGATCAACTATCTGCTACTGACTTGAGGAGAGATTCTTTGGATATTTTGGAAACAGGCTATGAATCAATTATTGTTGAAAAACTAATCCATTCAAAAATTACTTTAAAAGATGGACATATTTGTGTTGCTGATCAAAAGATCTGTCTCGATGACTACGAAAGAGTTTTTGTTATTGCTGTTGGAAAATGCGCGGTTAGTTCAGCAACTGCTCTTGAAGAAATACTTGGAGATAAAATAACCAACGGGATAGTCCTTGATGTTAAGAAGGGGAATTTCAAAAATATGATTTCTGAAGAAGGAACCCACCCTTTGCAGTCGGAGAAAAATGTTTTTGTAACAGAGAGAATCGTCGATTTGATTAAAGTCGCAAATGGAAAAGATCTCATTTTAACTATTATTTCAGGAGGAGGTTCCGCTCTTATGAGTTTGCCTTTTCAGTCTCATAACGAAGACCAAAAACGTTTTATTGAGGAACTTATGAAAAAAGGTGCAAATATTACGGAAATAAACACTGTAAGAAAACACATATCTGAAATAAAAGGTGGGCAGTTTGCTCAGATTGCTTATCCAGCAACTGTTGTTTCTTTTATATTGTCTGATGTCCCTGGAGATGATTTAAGTGTAATAGCTTCGGGTCCCACTGTTATGGATAAAACTACCGTAAAAGATGCTGAAGAAGTTTTAAAAAAATATGAAATGGAAGCCTCAAAGGAAAGATTTCTAATTAAATTAAAAGAAACGCCTAAAAAAGATAAATATTTTGAAAAAGTCACCAATATTTTGTTGGGGTCAAATTTAGTTGCTTTAGAAACTATGAAAAAGAAAGCCGAGGATTTGGGCTATAACACTTATATTGAAGACACAAAATTAGAAGGGGAGGCTCGGATTTTAGGAGAAAAATTAGCTACCAAAGAATACTTACCAAATAGTTGTCATCTTTGGGGAGGGGAAACGACAGTTTTGGTTTCTGGAAGTGGTGGTATAGGAGGAAGGAATCAAGAATTTGTTTTAGGAGCATTACCTCATATTAAAGATAATATGGTCGTTATTGGTTCTGCCTCCGACGGTTGGGATAATAGCGAAATGGCGGGAGCCATTGGAGATAGTCGATTGTTTAATCGAGCTACTGATATAGGTTTGGATACCAAAAAATATTTAAATAGCAATGATTCTTTCGAATTTTTTAAACAGGCCGGCGGGCATATTAGAACTGGAAGAACTGGAGCAAATGTTGCTGATTTCTATATGATTTTGAAGGGGGGGCAACTGTTGGGTCAGGAGGATGAGTCCTATGATGAATCGGAGTTCGAGGAGGTTAGTCAGGAGGAGGATAAAGAAATGGAGAATTAGAAAATAAAAAAAGGTCTCAGCTTTAGCTGAGACCTTTTTAGTAAAAACAAAGAACTGAAAATTAAATGAGACTCATTCCTTGGTAGGTGTGAAAGCCGAGTTCTTTTTTGGTTGACGAAATATTAAATCCCTTATAAATTGATTCTCTTCCTCGGAAAGAAGAAAAGTCTCCAGTATCTCCGTTGAGGTATGTTAGGTCTGGGTAGTTGCTATTTTCAAAAAAACAACGACCCCTTCCTCCTTTAAATTGTTTAAGGCGAATATTTTCCATCAAAGCTTCTTTCAAAAAAGGAATAACCTCTTTTGGATATTCGCCTCCATAAGACATCCACCAGACAGGTATCCAGATTCTGTTATAAAGGAAGAGGATTGTTGTCGTTCCTGCGGAACTATTACTTACTGGTGTTACCCAATATTTATCTTGATAAAAAAATCTTTCTTTTTGAAAAACAATTCTTTTCAGATTTGGATTGAAGCGGTCTTTTTTTACATCCACTTTTCCGCTTGCCCAGCCATTTTCTTTGGCTAGCCAAAAGAATTTTAAAACATCTTCGACGGTTATACCTAAATCAATTTTTTTCTTCATTCTCTCCTCCTTTTTTAGTGTGGGCAGTTAGTTTATTTCTGGGTTTCATTAAATCACAAAGTATCTTTTAAAACAAGAAAAAATTTAAAAGACAGAAAAAGCTGTTGATATCTCGTCTGAGTATCAACAGCTTTTTTAAATTTAATGTTGTATAATTGGAAGAAGTTTACTTAATTTTTATAAATATAAATAGAAAGATATGAAAAATATATACTGGTTTAAAGAATTAACCAACAAAGACGTCCATATAGTTGGAGGAAAAAATGCTTCTCTAGG
>JAHJLO010000089.1 GCA_018821685.1 Patescibacteria group bacterium | reverse complement strand
AGCTTCCTTCACAATCACTGTCCTTGTCACCTCTATTGCTGGGTTTTCAGCGGTGTCTGTAACATTGTAGGTAATTGTGTAGGTTCCAGCTGTTGTTGTGTCTGTGGGGTTGTTTGTGGTGATGTTAGCGGTGATATCTCCGTCTGTGTTGTCATTGGCTGTGGCTCCTTGATCGGTGTAGGTTTCGTTTAATTCTATTTCTATTGTTTCTGAGCCGGTTAGAGTGATAGTTGGTATTGTTGTGTCAGCTATTACTTCAGGAGTTGTGGTTGAAATGTCTCCTGAGGTCTCACCTCCGTCCGCTTCGCTACCAGAGGAAAGACCTCCGGAGCCTATTGTTACTTCCCTTTCCTCACTTACTGTAATTCCGTTATTATCTGTTGTTGTGTAAGTGATTATGTAGGTTGTACTTGTTGATGTATCTAAGCTTATTGAATTAACACTGATTTCTTCTTGAATTATTGTATTGTCGCTAGCAAAGATAGATGCTTTTACACTCAAGTCATTTCCTTCTGAGTCTTGAGCAATTACTCCCATATCAATGTAAGTTGAATTTAGTTCGATGAGAGCTGGGTTATTGCCTTGGATTATGATTGTTGACTTTGTCAGAGGTAGGCCATCAGAGATAGCTGTTGTTTCTAATGAAGTTTGTTCCATATTAAAACCACTATTTGCTAGCAAAGCGATGAGCTGGTTCTCATTGATGCAAGTATTTCCAATACAAATTTCTTGTTTAATAACAATTCTGTCAGCAACTAATTCAGAAATAGATGCTATTGCATTCGAAATTTTTTCATCAATAGTTGTAACTAATTCTTTAATCGCATTAACCAAAACAGCAGTCAACTTAGGATAATCTAAGTTCATAACCCTACCTTCATCATCATAACCGATAACTTCTGGAATTATTTCTTCAACCTCTTCCGCAATAAATCCGATTTGTTTTGTTCCATTAGGAATAAAATCTTTTTTCCATTCAAACGATACAGGATTTAACAAAAGAATTGTGTCTAATCCGTAAGACAAAGTTTCGATTTCTTCCTTAAATCTTTCTGATGAAGCCCCACAAGCTGTTGTTGATGTTGCTAATTCTCCGCTTGAAGCATTTACACAAGCATAGTAACCTGTTCCGTCATTTGTTAATGAAGTAAAGGCGGCTGTCCCGTTTACAGAAAGTGTTCGCCACGGAGTGGTTGTTCCAATTCCGATACTCCCTTTTAAAATTGTTTTTGTGATTGAATCATTACCTAAAACAACAGAATTACTTCCGACTCCAATAGTATTATATCCAATAACTATTTCATTTGTATCACCACTAGCTAAAGCACGAGTATTAGCCCCAAGATAAAGAGAATATCCACTAGTTTGGTTTAACGCACCGGTTGAGGTATAACGACCCGCGTTAGAGCCATCGGCTGTATTATAAGATCCGCTAGTATTTGAATACAGAGAATTGGCTCCAGACGCTGTATTATTTGTACCCACAGTATTAGAATGAAGAGAAAGTCTTCCAATGGCTGCATTATAACCTCCAGAAGTGTTAGAATACATGGAATCAGAACCAAAGGCCGCGTTATTGTGGCCTGATGTGTTCGAGTAGAGAGAGATATTTCCAACAGCTGTATTATATAATCCGCTAATATTAGAATAAAGAGAATGATAACCACTTGCTGTATTTTGGCTTCCTGTTGTGTTGCTACGAAGTGACTGATAGCCACTGGCTGTGTTTTGGCTTCCTGAAGTATTTAAATAAAGAGAATTTTTGCCTAGGGCTGTGTTATAAGCTCCATTACTTAACATACTGCTTCCGGCTCCTATTCCTACTAAAGTCGATGAATTTGTCGAAGAAGCATAAAGAATTGTATTCCCTGCTTGTTTATAACCTGAATATTGGTCTATATTAATATCACCCTCTACTGATAATCTGTAAGTTGGTGAAGTTGTTCCGATTCCAACATTCCCAGTTAATCGATAAGCATCACTTCCTGATAATGTCCAGTTGGCGGAAGTAGCTCCACCGATAAGATTACCTGCCCAGTATAAATCATCCGAAATGTTGTAGAGTCGGTTTGCGGTATCCGAAGGAGCTGAGATGGGAGCAAGGTACATTGCACCGTTTAAAGCTAGAGTGTCTGAAGGTGAAGTTGTTCCGATTCCGATTCTGTTATTAAGAGAGTCAATGTAAAGTGTATTGCTATCGAAAGCGAAATCACCAGCCATTGTAGAAGTGGCTGTTCCTGAAACAGTAAGTTGTCCTGTTGTTGTTAGAGCTCCACTTAGTGAAAGAGATGAGCCCGAGAAGGATGAGTTTGAAATTGTAGCACCTGAAATAGTTCCTCCTGTAATAGTTGAATCGCTAAGGGTAATAGAAGCGAGATTGTCTATCTTGTTGGTTAAAGAAATAGTTCTGTAGGTATTTTGTGTTTGAACGTTAACACTGTCAGCTAATCTGTAAATTTCTGCACGTAATTCGTTATTTAATTGTTGTAAATCAGCTAGAGTTACTCCAGAAACAACTCTTTCAACTCTTGTCTCAATTGTTCTTTCTCTGATTGGGTTTACTACTGTTGTTTGAGTTAATGGTTGAGTCTCTTGTTTTAATATTTCTTTTGTTTCTTCTTTAGTTTGAACTGAATTTTTTTCTGTGATTGTTTTCTCTGAGATTTCTTTTTCAATCACATAAACCTTGTCTTCTGGTTTATCAAACAAACTTGAAATTGTTTGATAAAAACCAAGAGCAAAATCCTCCATACTTCCCGAAACAGTTCCGGCTTCTGCTACGGCTACCATGTTTTGATTAGACAAACCAACTCTTTCAGAAAGTCTATCAACACCAACGTTAACAACGCTACCGAAAAAGAACACTGCGATTATTACTATAGGTAATTTAAAGTTATTCATGAAAAATCAAAGAGAGATAGATTTCTCCCATAATGTTTAAATATTAATGTTTAAATATTACCATTTTTAAAGGCTGTTTTCCAAAAAAAATGGGGGTAACTTTTTATTAAAACCAGATCAAAATGGAGTTAAAACAAACAAAAATGTGGGCTTTCGGAAAGCCCCCATTTTTGTTTGTTTATTAGGGTTTATTTTTTAGTTCTTAAAAACATAAAAACAACCACGAGCGTGGTTGTTTTTATGTTTTATTTAAAATATTAAAACTATTTTTTAGCATCCATTTTTTCGAAAGGCCAACCTAGACTTTCCAACAAAAAGACTGCTTCTTTTTTACTTTTTGCAGTTGTAACAATAGTAATAGACATTCCGAATACATTTTTTAGTTCTTCATCAGAAGCCTCTGTAAAAATAGTGTGGTCCTTAATACCTAGAGTATAATTACCCATAGCATCAACTCCTTTTCTGGAAAGTCCTCTAAAATCTTTCATTCTAGGAAGTGCGATATTAACAACCTTATCAAAAAAATCAACCATTCTTTTCCCTCTTAATGTTGATTGATACCCAACATCACTTCCCTCTCTTAATTTAAAAGCTGCAATTGATAGCTTAGCTTTTCTTGGAGAAGGTTTCTGTCCTGTTATTTTAGTGATTCTGTCTTCAATCAACTCAATTTTTTTCTTATCAACAGTTGAACCTGTTCCAACGTTAACAACTATTTTCTCAATTTTTGGAGTCTGCATAATATTAACATAACCAAAATCACCTTTCATCAAGTCAAAAATTTTATTCTGTTTTTCTTTTAAACTTTCCATATTTTTATTGATTACCTTTAATACTATTTAATTACAGTCTGACTTTTTTTAGCAATTCGAACATATTTATCCTTTACTAAAGTTTTACCAATTCTTGTTCTTTTTCCTGACTTTGGATCAACAAGCATCACGTTTGAAACATCAACAGGGAAAACTTTATCAATAATTTGTCCTTTTTGCCCACCTCTTGTTGCTTTTTGGTGCTTTTTCTTAATATTAACACCGTCAACAACAACTTTATTCTCAGCAGGAAGAGCCTTCAAAACTTTACCAGTTTTTCCTTTATCTTTTCCAGCGATTACTATTACTTTGTCATCTTTTTTAATTTTCATGTTTTTTTTGTGATAAGTTATTGATTAACAACTTCTTACACTATTTCTGGTGCTAATGAAGCAATCTTTTGATATCCCATTTCAGAAATTTCTCTTGGAATAGGTCCAAAAACTCTACCCGCCTTTGGTTCTTTCTTTTCTTTATCAATGATTACCACTGAGTTTTCATCAAAATAAATATAAGAACCATCTTTTCTTCTAAATGGTTGCTTTTGTCTAACAACAACAGCAGCTAAAACGTCTTTCTTTTTAACCTGTTTTCTGGGTTCCGCTGATTGAACTGACAAAATCACGATATCCCCGATTCTAGCGTACCTTTTTTTAGAACCACCAAGAACCTTGAATACTCGGCCAATTTTTCCGCCTGAGTTATCTGTTATTTTAACTATTGTTTGTGGTTGAATCATAATATTTTTTTAATCTGTATTTTGTTGATTGCTGCTATTTTATTTTACTAAAATAAAAGACTTATCTTTTGAAATCGGTTTTGTTTCTTGGATAGTTACTTTATCACCCTCTTTTGCTGTATTTCCAGCGTCATGTGCTTTAATTTTCTTTGCTATCTTAACATACTTTCCGATTTTTGGATGTTTAATAAATCTCTGAACCTTAACAACAATTGTGTCTTGCATCTTATCTGATACAACAACACCAGTCAAAATTTTACCCTTTAACTTAACTTCTTTATTTTCTTTTGTTGTTGTTGTTTTTTCTGACATGATGTTTTTTATATTATAAATTTTAACTCTCTGATACTACTGAAATTTCTTTGTTTTTTAATTCAGTTAAAATTTTGGCGATATCTTTTTTTGTATTTTTACCTTCTTTAACATTCTTAGTTTTACTTCCTGAAGAACCAAATCGGAAATCTCTCAAAGCTCCTCGCTTTTCTGCGAGCATTTTTTCCAAATCTTTTTCTGTTTTCTTTTCTAAATTCTTCATAAATATCGTTATATATTAGTTATTTTGAGATAAAAGTCAATTTTTCAGTAAGCTTACCGGTAAAAATAAATTTTATTAAATGTTATCAGCTTCATTTCGACTAATAACTTTGGTCTTAACTGGCAACTTAGCTCCTGCTTTCCTCAACGCTTCTCTTGCAACTTCCTCTGTAACTCCATCAACCTCAAACATAACTCTACCTGGTTTAATTTCTACACAATAACCCCTTGGATCACCCTTTCCTTTACCCATACCAACTTCGGCAGCTTTAGCTGTAAAAGGTCTATCTGGGAAAATTCTAACCCACATCTTTCCTAGCTTACCTACTTTTCTGTTAGCAGCAACTCGAGCCGATTCAATTTGATTTGATCTTACTCTACCTGCAGTAGTAGCTTTTAACCCGAAAGCCCCGAAGGAAACTTTTGCTCCACGAGTAGCCACACCTCTTTTATCTGGGTGCTTTCTGGCAGTTTGCCATTTTCTGAATTTTGCTTTCTTTGGGAATAACATTTTATTAGTTTAAGTTTTTAGTCAAAAAAATTATTATTTATTAAATACGTCTCCTTTGTAAATCCAAACCTTAACTCCTATAACTCCGTAAGTAAGGTTTGCTCTTTTTGTAGCATAATCAATGTCAGCTCTAAGAGTCTGCAAAGGAATTCTACCTTTCTTAACCTCTTCTCTTCTTGCCATTTCAGCCCCTCCTAATCTTCCAGAGGCACTTATTCTAACACCTTGGACTTCCCTACTAGCCATAACCTTGTCAGCTGTCATCTTCAAGACTCTTCGGAAAGGCATTCTCTTCTCTAATCCCTCGACAACCATCGCACCAACGATACTTGCGTCAGATTCAGGATATCTAATCTCTTCAACATCAATATTTATCTCTTCTGGAATGGCTAACCCTTTTTTTCGTAAGAATTTAACAACATCCTTTTTAATTTTTTGAACACCATCGCCACTTCTTCCGATAATTACACCAGCACGTGAAGTTCTGATAATAATTTTAAACCTCTTTGCGTCTCTTTCCATCTCAATTGAGCTTACATACATATCTCTCAATTTTTTCTCTAAAAATTCTCGAATCAAGATGTCAGTTTTCAAATAATCTCTATATTGTTGACCCATACCAAACCAACGAGATTTCCAACCTCTTAGTATTTTTAGTCTTTGCGCGTATGGGTGTACTATATGTGTCATAATTCTGATTTATAATATATTATTTCTTAACAACCTTCTTTTCTTCTTTTTTAATATCTACCTTTTTCTCTGATGAAACTTTTTTAACTTCATCTTTCTTAATCATTTCTTTCTTAACAGTTTTTTCATCATCTTTGGATTCCAAGGCCAAAAGAACTCGGCTAGTTCTCTTTTTAAGAGGAAAAGCTCTTCCTCGAGCACCAGCTCTCCATCTTTTTAATGTCTTTCCTTCATCAACTCGAATTTCCTTAACAATCAAATTATCTTTTTCAAGATTAAAATTATGCTTTGCGTTAGCAATAGCAGAATCAATAAGCTTCTTTACTACAGGAGCAGCTTTTTTATTTAAAAAACTTAACTCAGCCAAAGCAGTGCTAACTTTTTTACCTCTAACAAGATCCGCTACTAAACGAACTTTTCGAGATGATTGTCTATAATTTTTTAATTCTGCTTTTACTAACATAATTTAAGTTTTTAAGTTTTAGCTATTTGCTGAAGCTTTAGCTGCTTTAGCTGCGGCAATTTCAGATTCTTTCTTCTTTTGATCTAATTCTTTTTGCATCTTACCTCCATGTCTATAGAATTTCTTAGTTGGTGAAAATTCACCTAGCCTATGTCCAACCATATCTTCTGTAACAAAAACCTCTAGATGCTCTTTACCATTATGGACTCCAAAAGTGAATCCAACCATATCTGGTGAAATTTGACTCGCTCTTGCCCATGTTTTAATAACACCATCTTCTGGTTTTTTATTAGCTACTTTCTTTGAAAGTTTTTCGTCCACATAGGGACCTTTTTTAAGTGATCTTGTCATAATACAAAAAGCTCTCGATTGAGCTTGCTACATATTAGCAAAATGTAGAAAAAAGTCAAATAAAAAACACCAAGCTTTTCAACTCGGTGTTTTTTATTTTAAATAATTACTTTAATTACATTTCTCCTCCTTCCATTTTAGAAAGAAGTCTCGCAGCAGAATCCTTTCCTCCTAGTCCAAATGCAAGACCTGAGGCCAAGGCAAGTGCGACTACGAATCCAGTGAATAGTGTCTGCACAAAAGCAGCTGCTACTCCCAATTGGTACAAAGCCATAAGAATAGCAAATACCCAAATTGCCCACTTAGTTACATTTCCAAGGAAATTAGCTGATTTAATTTCAGCTGCTTTAGCTGAACCTTTAACAACAGATTGCATAGCATCAGCAATTAATGCTGCTACTAACAAAATAAGAACAGCTACGATAACCTGTGGTAGGTAAAGAAGAACTACTTGTTGCAAAAAGTCGTTAACCTGGTTAAGTCCTAGAACATCAAAAGATGCAACTAAGAACACAACGATTACAAACCATTTAACAAGTCCTCCTAAAAATTTACCCGAGTTTAGTCTGAAACCAGCTCTGTTCAAAAGAGCTTCTGAACCAGCGCTTCTAAGAGCGTTGTCCACTTTCAAAGATTTTATAATCTGAGAAACTACTCTTCCTAATAATGAGCCTACAACCCATCCTGCGATAAAAATAATTATCGCTACGACTAAGTTAGGAACAAAGCCCATCACTCCGATCCAAAGATCTTGGAAAGACTGTGCCAAAACTTCACTCCAAGTTTTTAATATCATATTTTTTATTTAAATATTACAATAAACTACCTTGAATTATGAAGTAGGACTTTCCTCTACATAAAACCCTACTTCATAATTCAAAGTGAACTAATAAAAACGACCTATATATTTTTTAATAACTTAATATAGTTACCTATATTTTACAATATTTTTTCTATTTTTAATCGAAGGCTTGTGTGGAAAACTATTTAATCATTTATTCTGTTTAGAGTTTTTTAAAACAGAACACCCCCTGAGGTTGACTCAAAGGGGTGTTCTGTTTTAAAAAAAATTAAAAATAATTTTATATTCCTAAACGATTTATAATCTTTTGATGAGGTTGATCTAAAACATCTCTTACAAGTCTATCGTAAACGTTAGTTCTGTAAACAAAATCTTCTGTTTTTAAAATTACATAACGTAACTCTTTACCTATTTCTGACTCAAGAACTGCAATAGCTCTCTCTATACTAGGGATCTTTAGGTTATCCCCAACAATGAGGATATCTACCCGACTTTCAGAATTTTGAATAAAAGCACCCGAAACTAAAACTAACTTTAATTTTCCAGCTCCCGATAGTTTTTTAAGAACAGAGGAATTCGTAAAAGAAGTCATATTAACGAGAAGATTATATAAAGGAATTAAATAAGGAAATTTTTCATTTAAAGTCCAACCGCTCATTTTCTTTTTTACAACCTCAATTCCTTCTGGTTTTATTTTTGTTTTTCTCGTTTTGATTTGAGTTTCTTTATAAAAATCTTTTTTCTTAATTAATCCAGCCTTACTTAAGGTAACCAGTTCTTTCTTAAGTGCCAACGGAGTCACTTTCGCTCTTTTTGAGATTTCAATATTATCAAAAATAGTCTGTTCGTTTGATAAAAATAATTTCATTATTTTTACTCTAGCGATACTACCAAATAATTTTCCTAATGTTTCCATGCGAAAGATTATAACAAAAAATTGAAATAAACAAAAATCCAAAAAAACTTTGTTTCATTAGATTTTTTATTTCATTTTTTACTAGTTAAAAAGATTATTCGATTAAAAAATAGGGTAAAAAAAGCCCGATAACATACATTATCGGGCTTTAGGAGGGGTTTAATTAAAGAAAATACCTCTAATCAGTTGAGTAGATAACCAAACGAGAAAAGAAACGTAAAAGAAAAAGATGAAGATTTTTTCGGTGGTACTTATTTTTTTTACCTCACTAAGAAAGACATATAGCTGAATGACTCCAAAAAGAGACAAAAGATGGATTAATTTCCTGAAAAAATAGTCGGAGTAAATTTCACTAAAATCAAAACCTTCTCCTTCAGTAACAACCCTATAAACAGAAAAAGTGAAGAAAATCAAAAGTCCTAAGCCTGCCCAAGGACTGAGTAAAACTTCAGGCGTAATTATAAAACTAGGAAAAACAATTTCAAAATTCATAAATCACCTCTGTTTGAAAGATTAATATTCTCTAAACTAATTGTTGATAACAAATTTGTAAAAGTTATCTTTAGCTTATTTTCTGAAGTCATTAAAGCACAGATAATAGAAAAACAAAACCCCGCGGACAATCCGTGGGGCTTCTACAAAAATTTCTGGCATTCTATACTTGAGAAAAAGAGGGAGGGTTACATAAAACTTACCAAATATCTGGAAACCTCCGAATCTTCAAAAAAAGTGACACAACACCAAACGGCAAAAGAAATCGAAGTGATCACTGTTCCCAAACGACAACCTTTCCTTACTATCCCCTCAGAATTCCCAGGATAGGAAGAATGCAGGAAAATAATAAAAAAAACAAAAAGAACGGGACCTGCCCAAGGGCTTAAAAAAAACGCCTTCAGGGACTCTAGGGTTAAAGATGGCATTTTGAATATCCTCCTTATTAACTCGAAAAAAATCTTAAAAAAATGTAAGTGGGGATTTTTGAAGTCTCAGCTGGCTAATTCATTGGAGTTCACCTTAGTTAGAATTGAATTTTTCTTAACTTGTCTTTATATCTAATTCAATTAGAACATACCTGAATTAAAAAAACAATATTTTTCTCTCAAGAGAACATGCACGCACCCTAACAATAACTCTTAGTCTAAAAAAATAAAAAGCGAAATATCTATCGATTTCGCTTTTTATTTTTAGATTATAATAACCCGAGAAAACGGTATTATTTATCTTTATAGAATTTTAAAAAATTATTTAAGTTCTACTTTTCCACCAACAGCTTCGATCTCTCCTTTCAAAGCTTCGGCTGCATCTTTTTTCATTCCTTCTTTCAACATTGCAGGAGCAGAATCAACTAATTCTTTAGCTTCTTTAAGTCCAAGACCTAGAGCCGCTTTAACCGCTTTAATAACAGCGATTTTTGAATCACCAGCTGATGTAAGTTCTACATTGAATTCAGATTTCTCTTCTCCATCTTCAGCACCACCTACGGCAGCACCGGCAACAGCAACAGCTGCAGCTGAAACACCAAATTTTTTCTCCAAAAGCTTTACCAATTCGTGAAGATCGATAACAGACATAGTATCGATAGCATCAACTAAAGTCTTAAACTTAGCAGGTACTACAACTTCCTCTTCTTCAGCAGGAGCTTCTTCTTTAACTTCTTCTTTAACTGGAGCTTCTTCCTTTACTTCTTCAGCAACAGGAGCTTCGGCTTCAGTAACTTCAGCAGTTTCTTCAACTACTTCATCTTTTTTTACTTCTTCTGTCATAATTTTATATTTTTTAAATTATTAGTCTATCGACTTATAGACTCATTTTCTGGATAATTACCCTTTTTTCTCTGCGATTTTATCAAGAGCTATTACAAACCTTTGAATCGGAGAATTAATAAGATTTACAAACTGACCATAAAGGACCTGTGTTGATGGAATAGCTGCAATCTCAGTCATTTCTGACTGATTCATGTATCTTCCTTCAAAAACACCTCCTAAAATAGAAACGCTGTTTTTATGACTTTTTTGAAAGTCATAAACGCCTCTTGCAGGGGCTGTCAAATCTTCAGAATAAGCCAGAGCTAATTCACCTTCTAACTCAGGCATTTCCCCTTCGGGTTTTGCATCGCCCAAAGCTCTTTTAATAAGAGTTTTTTTTGCAACGACGTAATTAACATCTTCTTCCCTTAATTTTCTTCTCAAATCTGTTGTTTCACTAACACCTAAACCGTGGAAATTAACGAAAACAATAGATTGAGCCTTAGCAACAGCATTCTTAATACCGCCGTAAATCTTTTCTTTTTTCTCTTTTGAGATAGCCATATCTTTTCGATTTTTTAAATTTGTTTTTTGTATAAAAAAACACCATTAAACAAATAAAGGCGTTGAGTAGATATAAAAAATCTACAATAGTTCGACCTGAACAGGAGCTTATTATGTTTGTTATTAAACACCGCCTGTCTTCTTTGGCCTTTATTTAGATATTAATTTACATTAAATTTCACTTTTTTGCAAGAAAAATTCCCCAGGATTAGATCCCGGGGAATTAAAAACTATTTTTTTATTTAAGGAAAATCTTTGCGAGAAACTATTTGCGACGATATATACAAAAAGCATCTTCCCCGGAACCAGGCTCTTTCACTGTAACCATTAAATAAGAAAGGGGTTTTTGCCATTCTTCTGAGGAAACGACTCTCCTGAAAGTCTCTGAAATTTCACTGCTTATCTTTTTGCGAGTGTCGAAATCAGTTTTTGGTTCATCAAAAAATAAATCAACAGAAATAAAAATGGAATCATCGTTTGTGTTAGTTGGGTCACAAGGACACCAAAAAGAAACTTCCCTATCTTCTTCTGCTAAATCTAGCAGAAGTGATTCAATCTCAACAAAAGATTCAATTTCTTTTTTTAATTTCTCTAATCTACCACTAAAATAATCAATCCCACACAACCCTTGAATAACGATACGAAACATCTTAATACCTCCCTTGATACAATATTAGTCTTCTTAAATTTCCTTCACCAAGGATACTCAAAGTGTGAACTAAAAGCAATGGCTAAAAAGAAAGTGAAGTTTTTTCTCTAAAAAACTTCGTTTTCTTTTTTAAGAGGTGGCACTTATCACTAATTTGAAATAATAACTTCATCTCCTACTTTACTTTGCTCACCACTAAAATAGTTGGTCACAATAATAATAGAAAAACTAACGGCAACCATAAACATAAATCCGAAGAAAAATTTAAAAAAAGATTTGTTTAACATGGCTTTATTTTAACAGAATTAAATAAAAACTGAAACAATTCGAAAACTAAGTTTTCCCCCCAAGATTTTATTGACAAAAAACGAGAATAGGATATCTTAAATATAAACATGTTCTCCGGGTAATGAAGCCCAAAAAAGAATAGGAGGAAATCGAAATGCAACGCTCATTCAGATTTATCACAGCCTTTCCCACTTTTCTAGGACTGATTGTCTTGCTGATGGTGGCTCTGCCTGCTTTTTCAGCAACAACAGGTCCTGCAAATACCGGCTGCAATGATTGTCACTTTGCCGGTACCGTGGCGAGTAATCCATCCGATGTCATATTTCCCGGTGTAGAAATGGATATCTTGGTCGCCAGTAACCAGCAACTCGAAGCGTCCAAGGGGATGCTCGTTGGAAACAAAAAAACTGTCATCTTTTCCAAAGGTTCAAAAATTATCTGTGCGAATGCCCAGGTAAAAACAATGGGAACCGTTTCCGGGCAGGCCGATGAAGGCTTGATACGAACCGCAAAAAAAAAATTTGAAAAAAGAGGATGAAGAAGGCCGTCCGGCGAAAGTAGTAACGATGGTCGCATAGATTCACTCACTTAAATTCTCTCTTCGAGAGAACCCCCCCCCACCGGGAACTTTGCCTAGCAAAGTTTCCGGTTTCTTAGATTAAAGCTTGAACCTGGAAGTTTTTTGGATCCATTTTCTTAACAAAAACTTCATAGGGAGTTAAATAATTCAGACGCTTTCTAGGTCTGTTATTT
>JAHJLO010000001.1 GCA_018821685.1 Patescibacteria group bacterium | reverse complement strand
GAAGTTTTTGTTAAGAAAATGGATCCAAAAAACTTCCAGGTTCAAGCTTTAATCTAAGATCTTTTTGCAAATATTTAATTCTTTTGTCTCGCAAAGTTTTAGGTATTCTTTCAGGTCTGTCAATAAATCGCTTTACGATTCGTGGATGGTCATAAAAAATTATTAAATCAGTCATTTGGCTTTGTATCCATAGACTTAATATAAAGTACTCTCCACCTCTACGTAAATTTATATCTATATCTTCTTCTCTCATAAAACAAGACTAGCACGAGATGAGTATCTCGTGCTAGCTCGATTTGGCGGGGTCTATAGGATTCGAACGCACTTAGGGCTAGCTCTAAATACCTAAAACACTAGCATTAGATACTCTGTTTTTCATAGTAAATAAACCGCATTTTTTTATCTAAAAATATACAAAAATTTATGTTTTTGCTAGAGTAAACTTTTTCCCAATTTCATACACTACCAGACTAAAACTAGCAAACGCAAGCAACACCAACCATTCTTTTAGCCCTAATGGAACTGTGTGTAAAATAGAATTAAAGAACGGAACATAAACTGCCACTAGAAGTAAAACAAGTCCTGAAAAAATTGACAACAACAAGAATTTATTCGAAAACGGATTTATCTTATATACAGGAATTCTAAGACCTCTCACAGCAAAAATATAAAAGAAGGAACTTAGTCCAAGCCCTACAAACGTAATTGTTCTCGCCAAATCAAAACTACCTGTTTTTTTCCAAAAAGCAATAAACAGCAAAAATAAAGTTATATCCATAACAAGAGCATAGAACACAATTAATTTTTTCATTTGCTTGTTTACTATTGGTTCGTTCTTATTGCGTGGAGGATCTTTCATTACCTGCTCGTCAATTTCATCAAACGCTAAAGCCATGGCCGGCATTGCACTTTCAGCTAATTTTATCCACAATATTTGAACGGGGAGAATCGGTAACGGTAACCCTAAAATAACCGAACCTCCTACCAACACAATTTCGGTAAAACCATCCGTTACTAAGTACAGGATTACTTTTCTAATGTTATTGAAGGTATCTCTGCCTCTTTTTACTGCTTTTAGGATAGTACTAAAATTATCATCAAGCAGTATCAAATCTGCCACTTCTTTAGCCACATCAGTTCCAGAGCCAACAGCAACACCTATATCAGCTTTTTTGAGAGCGGGAGCATCATTTACGCCATCGCCAGTCATAGCAACGGATTCTCCGTTTTTCTGCAAAGCACTCACAATTCTAATCTTATGTTTGGGTTCTACTCGGGCAAAAATTACCATCTTCCTTACCCTGTTTTGCAACTCTTCGTCCGTCAGTAAATCTAACTGAGAGCCTTCCATCACATTGTCTTCATCGACCTTCATACCCAACTCAGACACGATTGCCATAGTTGTTAGTTTATGATCACCAGTCACGATTATTGGCCGTATCCCAGCCGCTTGACACTGTTTGATAGTTTCTTTAGCTTCCTTTCTTAAAGGGTCTTTAATGCCCACCAACCCAACAAAAACAAAACCCTCTAAACTCCCCCGCTTAAAATCCTCTGAGGCAATAACATTATCATTATCTTTGTAAGCAACTGCAATTACTCTAAGACCTTTGCTGGTTAGTTTTTTATTTTGTCTAAAAATTTCCTTTATTTTTTCTTGAGTTAAAGTTTTTTTTGTTCCATTTGTATCAATGTCTGAACAATAGTCTAAGATTCTCTCGGGAGCACCCTTCAAATACGTAACACTTTTTTCATCCTTTCGATCATGCAACGTAGCCATAATTTTATATTCTGAATCAAAAGGAATCTCCGCAATTCTAGGTTCATTTTTCTCAAGTTCTTCTTTTCTAAAACCAGCAGAATATCCGATTAAAAACAGCGCCTTTTCAGTTGAATCACTGACAATGTTCCAGTCTTCAAAACCGTCATTGGGATTTTCTACAATAGCGTTATTGCTTAAAAATCCAATCTTTAAAGCTGTGACATGACTAGCCTTTTCATTAATAGGAACAGTTTCTGTAAATTTTTCTCCATCATGAGAAACTTGCGTTGAATCAGTTATAATTTGAACTACTCTCATCTCTCCTTTGGTCAGAGTACCGGTCTTGTCAGAGCAAATCACAGAAACAGAACCTAAGGTTTCGGCCGCAAGCATCTTTCGAACTAATCCGTTATGTTTAGCTAATTTTTGCATTCCGATAGCAAGAATAATTGTCATAGCCGGCAGTAATCCCTCTGGAACAGCAGCTACTACCACCGCCACAGACGTTAAAAACATTTCGAACAAGGGCTTGCCTGTTATAATACCGACAGCGAAAATAATAATATTTACCACAACCAAAAAAATTCCAAGCATTTTACCGAAGCTCGCAATCTGTCTTTGTAAAGGTGTTTCGGAGTCTTCGGCGGTTTTAACCAGTTTGGCCACAATTCCCAATTCTGTTTTCTCGCCAGTACTCACAATTACCGCTTCTGCTTTTCCTTTTGCAACAACTGTTCCCAAATAAACCATATTCTCCCGATCTGCCAAAGGTGTTTCTTTCTCAAAAGCTCTAATTTCTTTTTTAGAGGGTACTGATTCTCCTGTAAGAGACGCTTCAACCACCTCAAAATTATCAGCTTTTATAAGCCTTCCATCACCTGGTATCTTATCTCCCGGCATAAGCAAAACAATATCGCCCGGCACGACATTTTCCTGAGGAATAATTACTTCCTTCCCTTCACGCCTTACTTTTGCTTTGTAATGCACAAGCTTTTTTAGTTGTTCCAATGCATTATTGGCTTTGTATTCTTGAAAAAAGCCAACCACAGAACTAATTAATATGACAACAAGAATAATTCCAGCATCAACATAATGATCCGTAAAAAAACTAATAACAAAAGCACTGAAGAGAATGTATATAAGCGGATTTTTAAACTGCCTTAGAAACAAAACAAACAAAGGTAATTTTTTCTCATCTGGTAGCTTATTGGGGCCATATTTTTTTAAGCGTAGCTCCACCTCTTCTGTCAAAAGGCCAGAACTCTGAGTTTTTAACAACTTAAATACATCTTCTGTAGGTAGGGAATGAAAATTATTCATACTTTTATTTATATTTTTAAACAATTAAATTACTTTTGACATTTCTTGCAAAATCCAAAAAATTTTAAAGCGTGTCTTTTGATTTTAATCCCTTGTTCTTTTCTAAAAAGATTTTCAAACTTTTCCAACTCTTTTTCCACCCCAATAGGGTTTACATCGATTACTTTACCGCACTTTTCACAAACAAAATGATGATGATGTTCTTGTTTATTTATTTCATAACTAATTGATTCTTGCCCTAAATATACAGGGTGAATCAACTCGTTGGATAAAAAAAATTCAATCTCACGATACACTGTCGCTCGATGCACCTTAATTTTATCTCTTTTAAACAAGTCTAAAATTTGTTTCGCGTTCAAGGGGTATTCAGCATTTATAAAAATCTCAATTATTCTTTCTCTCACTGGAGTGATTCGATGACCCTGCGCTTTTAGAAAATTTATTGTTTTGCTTTTCATATATTGTTATACTATACGCGACATCGTCGCATTTATCAAACAAGCAACAAAAAACGTAAATACGTCATTTCTGACATGTTTAACCTATCGAACCTGGGATCCGAACGTGTTTAGGACTAGCGCCAGGTACGCAAAGAGCTAGCAACTCGTGCTAGCTCTAATCTGCGGTGAGATTGTATCCTTTGCGCGAACCTTTTTTGAGAAACAATCGCGGAGCGATTGATAATTCGTACGGATAAAGGAAGCGGAGCGAGCAAAACTCGCGCATTCTCTCGCGCCCTCTGGGGCGCGAACGACGACAACTCCACCGCGCCTCGGGCGCGCTCCCTCTGGTCGCGCACGCAAAACCAAAAATTTCCTTATCCTTAAAAAAACGGCGGGGGGTGCAGGGGGGAGCCGCAAAAAATTGAAAGGAAATGTTTTGGTTTTGCTTTCGCCG
>JAHJLO010000088.1 GCA_018821685.1 Patescibacteria group bacterium | reverse complement strand
TAGAATTATTTTATTATTTTCGTTTGTTTTTAGACCGATCAGTTTCCGTAAGATGTTGCTTTCGTAATCTTACACTCTTCGGTGTAATTTCCAAATATTCATCCTTGGCCATAATCTCAAGTCCAATTTCGATTGAAAGTTCTTTTGGAGGAATAATCGAAATATTTTCATCAGAACCCGAGGCTCTCATATTTGTTAATTGTTTTCCTTTAATTGGATTCACTGTCATTTCTTCCCCTTTGGCAGTACTACCGATAACCATACCTTCATAAACTTCTGTATTTGCTCCGATATACAAATTCCCTCTTTCCTGCAAGTTATACAAAGAAAAACCAAGAGCCTTTCCTGTCACCATGGAAATCATTGAACCCGTAGCTTTCTTAGTAATTTCTCCTGCATATTTCTTAAATCCGATAACTCGACTTGAGAGAATTCCTTCTCCCTTAGTATCAACAACAAATTGTCCTCGATAACCCAAAAGACCTCTGGTTGGCATTTCAAATACCAAACGTGATGTATTTTCTTTTTGTTTCATGTCAGAAAGAATTCCCTTCCTTAACCCAAGTTTTTCAATTACCGCTCCTTGGAATTCAGTTGGGACATCAATAGTAACTTCTTCGAATGGTTCTAGTTTAACACCATCTTCTTCTTTTATAATAATATGAGGTTGTGATACCTGAAGTTCATATCCTTCCCTTCTCATGTTTTCAAGCAAAACAGCAATGTGTAATTCTCCACGTCCAGCAACTTTGTAAACTCCTTCATGGGGGGTCACCTCAAGCCCTACGTTTATTTCAAGTTCTTTGTCTAGACGCTCTCCAATCTGTCGTCCTGTTACATATTTACCTTCTCTACCAGCAAAAGGAGAATTGTTAACTAAAAAGTCTAGAGTAATAGTAGGCTCATCAACATGAATTGCGGGCATTGGTTCAATATTTTCATCAGTTGTAAGAGTTTCCCCGATAAAAGCTTCAGGAAGTCCAGCAACCATGACAATATCACCAGCGATGGCTTCTTTAGTTTCATCTCGAGAAACTCCTTTGAATGTAAACAACTTTGTTATTTTTCCCTTTCTAAGCTCCCCTTCTGGTTTTTTGACAAAAATAGAACTTCCATCTTTAATAACACCAGCGTAAACTCTACAAATAGCCATTCTCCCTAGAAAATTATCATAGCCAAGGTTAAAAACCTGAGCTTTTAAAGGAGATTCGATATCTGCTGGTGCAGGAGGAACCTCCTCTAGGATTGTATCTAGAAGTGGAGTTAAATCGTTTGATTCATCTTCTAGCTTTCTTTTTGCAATACCATCACGACCAACTGCATATACAGTAGTAAAATCAAGTTGTTCGTCATTGGCACCTAATTCCATGAAAAGTTCAAAAACATCCTCCCCTGCCTGAATAGGATCAGCGGCTGGTTTATCTATTTTATTTATAACAACAATAGGTTTTAATCCAAGTTCCAAAGATTTTTTCAAAACGAAACGAGTTTGAGGCATCGGACCTTCTTGAGCATCAACAACCAAAAGAACTGAGTCGATTGAACGAAGTACTCGTTCTACCTCAGAACCAAAGTCGGCGTGACCAGGAGTATCTACAATGTTTACCTTTGTATCTTTATAAAAAAGTGAAGTGTTTTTTGAATATATGGTGATTCCTCTTTCTTGTTCGATTTTATCAGTATCCATACTCATTCCCTCAGTAAACATACCCGACTGTTTCATAAGAGCGTCGGTGATAGCTGTTTTTCCATGGTCAACATGGGCGATAATTGCGATATTTCTGATTTCCATAATTTCTAACGAGAACAAATAAAAATGGTTATTATAATGTTTATTTTTATTAAGTGTTTACAAACAAAAAAAGCGCACAAAGCGATTTAATGTCCGATAATAATACATCAAAAACAAAATACAATCAATAGCTGACAAAAAAATAAACCCAAGAACCTTTACTTCTATTTAAAACAGGTCTATTATGGAAAATAGATTCGTTTATTAATTTAATAAACAAAGATGGAGGAAATCGAGATGAAAACAAAAGAAAGAAAGACTCCTGATTACCGGTATGAATTAAAAAAGGTGGAAAAAGTAGATGGTATTCTTTTGAGACCTAGAATCACAGAAAAAGAGAATAAGGGCACAGATCCAATCGAGTTAAATTCCATTTGTAATAAGTGTAATAAAAAAATCGAAACGGTTTCAGATGAAGTTCTTTGGAGATCTATTCCTTATCACCCAGGGAAAGAATGTCCCGAGTGTTCAAAAGAGGACGACTATTAATCTTCTTTAAAATTTTTTTAAAGAAGTCTGTGTTGATGTTCAAACACAGCCTTTTTTATTATTTTTTAAAACATCTTGACAAAATACCTAAACTACAATATACTCGTTCGATAAGTTATATCTCCTATGTGTCCGATTTATTTATTTATCTTCTGGAAGTTACGAGATCGCTAGTCGGCTTATAAGAGGGCTTTTTCTAAAAAAGACTCTTAAATTAAATAAAAGACTGGATAAATAAAAAATATGTATAATAAACAACCAAGCCGAAGCAAAAGCTTCGGGAAACGTTCTAGTGGAGCTAGAGCTAGCTTTAGTGCTGGTTCAAGAAGACCTAGCGGAGGCCAAAGAAGAAACTTCGGGAAACGTTCTGGAAGTAAGAGTGGGCGAAGTCAATTTAATGACCTATCTAAATTTGTAAATAAAGCGGTTCCGATGACGGAAACTAAACCATACGAACCAGTAAATTCTTTTTCTGATTTCTTAATTGACGAAAGATTAAAGAAAACGGTTCTCGGTTCTGGCTACGTTCACCCAACACCAATCCAAGACCAATCTATTCCTGAAGTTCTAAAGGGTCGTGATATCGTTGGTATTGCAAACACAGGTACTGGTAAAACAGCTGCTTTTGTTATTCCCCTATTAAACAAAGTAGTATTAGATAAAAAACAAAATATCATTATTCTCGCACCAACAAGAGAACTAGCTATTCAAATTGACCAAGAATTAAAAAAATTCGCAGCAGGAATGAGAATCTTTTCTGTTTGTGCCGTAGGAGGTATGCCTATATATAGACAAATTAGTGATTTAAATAGAAACCACAACTTTGTTATTGGTACTCCCGGAAGAATTAAAGACCTTATTGATAGAGGTAAATTAAGGATAGAAAGATTTGAAACTATAGTACTAGACGAAGCTGACCGAATGTTAGACATGGGATTCATCAACGATATGCGTTTTTTAATGGCATCTATGCCAACAAATCGTCAGACTCTTTTCTTTTCAGCAACTTTATCTGACGATATAAAAAGAATTATTAATGATTTTTTGAATAATCCTATTAATATTTTTGTTAAAACCAGAGATACTTCTAGTAATATAGACCAAGATGTTGTTCACTCAACAAAAGAAAATAAATTCACTCTTTTACATGAACTATTGATTCAACCTGAATTTAATAAAGTATTAATCTTTGGACAAACCAAAAGAGGTGTTGAAAAATTATCACAACTTCTTGCTAAACAAGGTGTTCTTGTAAAATCAATTCATGGAGATAAAAATCACGGACAACGACAACAGGCTTTGAAATCTTTCAAAGAAGACTCTGTTAATGTTCTAGTCGCCACGGATGTAGCTGCACGAGGAATCGATATTCCAAATGTTAGCCATGTGATTAATTATGAGCTTCCTTCTACCTACGAAGATTATATCCACAGAATTGGACGTACCGGACGAGCTGGTAATATAGGAAAAGCTTTAACTTTTGTTTCTAACGAAACAACAAGTGTAAGTACTGGTTCAAGTTCAAATAATAGGAGACGAACCCAAAGAAGACCTGTAAAAAGTTTCAGACGATAAAAATATTTATAAACAAAAAACCTTGTTAATAGAAAGTTTTAAATAATTCGTAAAGAAGATCTTTAATCATTTATTTGAAACCAAAAGGAGTTCTTCAAGTCCTCGCTAATTTTATAAGCATCAGCGTGAGATAAAGCTCCGAGATAAGATTGTAGAGATTGTTTTGCTTTTTTCTTGCTAATTCTATCACCTTTGTATTCTTTTATTCTCCTTTGTATGCCTTTATAAATTCTATCCTTAGTTTTTGTTCTTAAAAGTTTATAGTACGGTAAAACAATATAACCTAAATAATCAATACCATTATGTGCTTTATGAATAGAGATTTTGTTTGGATGAAGGGTTAGTTTCAGTTTTTTATAAAGAAAATTATCTATCGGTTTTAAAATATCTATCAAATAATCTCTTTCATTAGAAACAATAACAAAATCATCCGTATATCTAGCATAATTTTTTACTTTTAATTCTTGTTTCATAAAATGGTCAAATTCATTCATATAGATATTGGCAAAAAGTTGAGAAGTTAAGTTTCCAATTGGAACTCCTTTTCGCTCAAAAAGATTTGAAAAATCAGACGAAAAACTACCAATTATTTCCTTTAACAACATTATTGTCTCTTTATCCTTAATTCTTTTACTTAAAACTTTGATTAAAATACTATGATCAATACTATCAAAAAACTTTTTAATATCACATTTCAATATAAAACAGGGTTTGGTATGGTTCCTGCTTATTTTTCTAACAATTTTTTCGAGCCAAAATACACCCCTATGAGTTCCTTTTCCTTTCCTACAAGAAAAAGATGTACTAATGAAAACATTATCAAAAAGTGGGTAAAGTTTTCTATAAACAGCGTGATGGAGAACTCTATCAAGAACTATTGCTTTGCTAATATATCGTCTTTTAGGGTCTGTAATATAAAAACTTTTATAAGTTCCGTGTTTGTAAATTTTATTTTTCAAACCCTTGTGAAGTTTAAAAATATTTCTTTCAAGTTCATATTCAAAAATAAGAACGTCTTCTTTTTTAGTTTTACCTTTTTTAAATTTATTCCAAGAGCGAAAAAGGTTTTCTGTAGATATTATTTCTTTATATAAATTATTAAAAGTTTTCATTATGGATAATTTCGATATACCAATTTTTAAAAAAAGTTACGAATTGTATAAACAACTTCACGAATTTCGCATAAAGGTTTCAAAACAAGATAGACATACTTTATGGCAAAGACTTGAAAACTCAACTCTTAAAGTTATCGAGGGTATAATCCGTGCCAGTTCTATTCCTAAAGACACTAAACTCCCGATTTTAGAGGAAGCTAGTCACAATCTTAATATTACTCGTATATTCATACGATTAGCTAAAGATACTAAAATTATTGATTTTAAAAAATACGATAATTTACAAAACGAAGTTGATGAAATTGGTAGGATGTTAG
>JAHJLO010000087.1 GCA_018821685.1 Patescibacteria group bacterium | reverse complement strand
TTTTATTATTTCTGGCACAATTTCTATTAAATAGGCTGGCCTTAAATACCAAGGAGCAACACCTTTTATAAATTTAAACATATTTTTTTTATTTTAATTCCTTTAATGCGTCAACTAATAGACTAGTCTCGTCGTTCCGTTTAGAGATTTTTCCTCTCAACGCCACACACTTGTCAGCTTCTAGAAGGTGTTTGTAATCATCGTAAACTTTTGGGAAGACAACAACTTCCATTGAATCACTGAAGTCTGAGACTTTTACAAACGCCATCTTCTTTTCTTTTTTAGTTAAAATTTCTTTAACTTCATCTATAATTCCAGCAATAACAATGGATGAGTTTTCTGGAGAACTTTCTTTTAAATCTTTTATATTTCTTCCTTCTCTGCTTAATAAATCTTTAAATCTATCTAGAGGGTGTCCTGAAATATATAATCCGAGCAATTCTTTTTCCCAAGAAAGTTTATCTTCTTTTTTGGCAGGGTTTGACTTTTTTAATTTGAATCCAGGAATAGTTGAGCCTTCGCTCATTAATCCAAACAAAGAATTCTGTTCTTCTGGTTTGTTCGCGATTTCTTTATTGTAATTTAAAAGGTCTGGCATGTTTTCTAGAATTTGGCCTCTTTCTCCTAAGGAATCCATTGCCCCGCATTTTGTTAAGGCTTCAAGTGATTTTTTGTTTAAATTTCTATCTTGGATTCTTTCTAAAAAATTATCCAGTGATTTAAACTTTCCTCCTTTAGTCCTTTCTTCAATAATTGCATTTGCAATTCCTTCTCCAAAGTTTTTGATTGTCTGAAGACCGAATCGAATTGCTTCTTTTTTTTCTCCTTCTTCTTCAAAATTAACAATTGTAAAATCTGTAAAACTTTCATTTATATCAGGTGGAAGAACCTGGATATTTAATCTTTTACATTCTGAAATATATTCAGCCACTTTGTCAGTATCTCCTGAGTCAGCCATCAATAAGGCTGTCATATATTCAATAGGGAAGTTGGCTTTCATGTAGGAAGTTTCGTAGGCGACACGTCCGTAACTGGCTGAATGGGCCTTATTGAATCCATAGGCGGCGAATGTTTCAATGGTGTCCCATAATTCTTGAATTATGGATTTCTCAATACCTCCGTGATCCTTACAACCCTTAAAGAATTTTTCTTTTTGTTGTTGCATCATTTCTGGAATTTTCTTTCCCATGGCTTTTCGGAATTTATCAGCTTCTGCCCATGTATAACCAGCCATATTCACAGCAATAAGCATGACGTCATCTTGATAGATAATGATTCCGTAGGTTGGTTCTAGAATATCTTTTAATTCTGGATGAAGGTAAGTTACAAGTTCAGGATTCTTTTTTCTGGCAATATAATCAGGAATAAAAGCCATAGGCCCTGGGCGATATAAAGCTACCATGGCCATAATATCCCAAATATTTTTTGGTTCTAGTTCTCTTAAGTATTGAGTCATTCCTTGTCCATTTAATTGGAAAGTTCCAAGGGTTTCTCCTTTAGCGAGCATATCGTAGGTTGTTTGATCGGTGAGGTCTATATTATCTAAATCTATAACAACACCTTTTCTTTCTTTTGCGAGTTTAATTGCGTTGGCAAGAATCGATAAGTTTTTAATTCCAAGGATATCAAATTTAGGTAAGTTAACCACACCATCGCGATCCCCTGTGTACATATCGTATTGGGTAATAATTTTTCCTTCTTTATCAAGCTGGACTGGAGTAAAATCATCAACACGAGAAGGGGAAACTAAAACTCCCGCAGCGTGAGTTGAAATATGTCGAGCACAACCTTCAATCTTTTTAGCATATTTAATTATTTCTTGAACATCTTTATTTTCTTTGTGAAGTTCTTTTAAATCTTCTTCCATATCTAAGGCACGATCGATTGTCATAGGAAATCCTTGAGCACCCATAGGAATAAGTTTTGCAATTTGGTCACCAAGAGAATAGGGATAACCAAGAGCTCTTGTTACGTCTCGAACAGAACCTCGAGCCGCCATGGTACCGAAAGTTCCTATTTGAGCTACTGCTTTTTTCCCATATTTTTCTTTAAGATAATCGATAACATCATCTCTTCGTATATCAGCAATATCGACATCAATATCAGGAATACCGGGACGCCCTGGGTTCATAAATCTTTCAAAAGGTAGTTTAAGTTCGATTGGATTTACTTTCGTAATAAAGTTTAAATAGGAAACAAGACTACCTGCAGCAGAACCTCTCGTGTTTGTGTAAATACCGACGCTTCTAGCATGATTAATTAAATCTGCCACGATTAAGAAATAGGAAGAATAACCCTTGTTTTTGATAATTTCTAGCTCGTATTCGATGCGGTCTTCAATTTCTTTTGTTTTTTCTAGACCTCTTTTTTCAATACCGCTGTAAGTAGTTTTCCTTAACCAACTGTTGTAGTCTTCGTTTTCAGGGATATCAATTTCAGGGAAGTACCAGCTGTCGATATCAATTTCAACATTACATTTGTCTACTATTTTTTGAATATTTTCGATGGCTTCTGGGGTGTCTTTAAAGTATTCCCGAGCTTGTTTTTGAGTTATAAAAGAAAAGTCGTCATGTTCTCCACTATAAGAACCTCCGCTAGAAGTTTGAATGGATAATAAAATATCTCGAGCTCTTTTATCTTCTTTTTTTAAATAATAGGTATCGTGAGCAGCGACAATTGGAACATTCTTTTTTTTACCAAATTCAACAATTTTTTCTTTCAATTCTATTTGCCCGGTGACTTCAGGGTGGTGAGTTATTTCAAAATAAAAATCTTCACCGAATTGTTTTTTATACCAGTCGATAACTTCCTCTGCTTTTTCAAAATTGTTAACCTTCAGAGCTTGGGCAATTTCTCCTGCAAAGTGAGGTGAAATGCAAGTCAAACCTTCTTTGTATTTTTCAATAAGCTCTCGATCAATTCTGGCTTTATAGTAGAAACCTTCAAGGTTCGATTTAGAAACTAGTTTTAATAAATTTTTGTAACCCGTTTCATTTTTTGCGAGCATAATTAAACGACTTCTTCTATTATCGATTCCATGTTGTTTGTCGTGTCTTGTTCTTGCCGCTACATAAAAATCAACCCCGATTATAGGCTTGATATCGTTTTTCTTACAGGTTTTGTAAAAATCAATGGTGGCGTACATGTTACCATCATCAGTAAGAGCTAGAGCTTCCATCCCGTCTTCTTTGGCTGTTTTAACAAGGTCAGGAATTTTAGGTAGGGCAGTCAGAAGACTGTAGTGAGAGTGATTATGGAGGTGGGTGAATTTAGATTTCATGTCTGTATTTTAACATACATGAGTTTACGGTTTACAGTTGACAGTTTACAGAAATAACCGACGGATTTTTGCGAAGCAATCTAGAAAAAGTAGTATATAATAAGTGTTATTAGAAAGATTAATTAATTTTTAAAATGCCAAGATATATACCAGATGATAATTTAAGTTACCCTGTTCTTGTAAAAGTTGGAGATGGTTCTAGCGGGAGCGGTTTTTATTTTAATGATTTAAATAATAATCAATATTTAATAACAGCAATGCATGTCTTGTATAATTATGACAAACAAAAAGAAGAGTGCGAACCAGAACTTAAAAATAATAAAATGTCTTTGGTTTCATATGATCAGAATTTGGTAAATCCTCAAGTAGTTGATGTTGATATTTCTTTATTGAATCCAAAATATGATAAAAAAAATGATGTTGTTGTTTTAAAAATTGCTAATTTAGAAAGTAATTCTGATTCGGGATATAGTATTTCTTATCTAGACGGCGTAAGTTCAAACGGTGGGGCAAAAACTGTTATGGTAAGAAAGGACAATTTAAAAAAATATGAAGATACTCTTATTTCTAACGAGGTGTTTATATTAGGCTACCCTAAGTCTTTACAAGACACAAATCAAATTGACGAAAGCAGACCTTTGTTAAGAAAAGGTATTGTCGCTGGGAAAAATAAAGAAAGAAAAACAATTATAATAGACTGCCCTGTTTATTTTGGAAATAGTGGTGGGTTAGTTTTGGAAGTGGATGAAGGTCCTGGTTTTTCAAGAACTTTCTCAGTTATTGGTGTGGTGGTTGAGTATATTCCTTTTGTTGAAAGATTGAAAAGTATTAAACGTAACGAAATTGTAAGTGTAAGGTACGAAAATTCTGGATATTCGGTGGTTGTTTCCACTGATATTATCTTAGAATTACTAGAAGAGTAATAATGCAAAATATTAAATTCACAATCGGAATAGATGAAGTAGGGCGGGGACCTGTGGCGGGACCTGTAGCTGTGGGAGCTTTGATGGTTGCTGAAGAAAAAATGAAAGAAGTGATAAAGGTGTTTGAGGGTTTTAAAGACTCTAAAAAACTTAGTCCAAAAAAAAGGAATGAATGGTTTGGAAATATTAAACAGGCTAAGGAAGATGGTTTTCTTGATTACAAAATTATTTTTGTAGATAACCATGAAATAGATGAAAAAGGAATTGCTCCATCAATCCAAGCTTGTATAAACAAATCTTTAAAAAATCTCCAGAGGCAAGGCCTCTGGAGATTTGAGGAGTGTTCGGTGCTTTTGGATGGGGGATTGAAGGCTCCAGAAGAGTTTGTTAATCAACAGACTATTACGAAAGGTGATGAAAAAGAGTTGTTAATTGCTTTGGCATCGATTGTGGCAAAGGTAACTCGTGACGCGTTAATGTGTAAATTAGCAAAAGATTATCCTGAATATGGACTAGAAAGACATAAAGGATATGGTACAAAAGCTCACATGGAAGCTATAGAAAAGCATGGTTTAAGTGAAATTCACAGAAAAAGTTATTTAGGTAGATTTGTGGATTTTGATTTTTAAAAATTAAGTTGCTTTTTTCGAGAAAGTGTAGTAAATTTATAGTCACTTAAATAAATAAAAAATTATGTCAGTAAGAATGAGACACACAAAGGGCCATACGGCTAATAGAAGATCACATCACGGTTTAACAGCACCACGTCTTTCTAATTGCCAAGAATGTGGAGCTATCCACCAAAGACACAGAATGTGTGAGACTTGTGGTAAATATAACGGAAAACAAATAGTTGATGTTATGGCTAAAGTTGAAAAGAAAACTGAAAGAATGAAAACAAAAGCGAGAGCTTTAGGAAAAGAAGTCGAAAAAACAGAAAAGAAAGTAGAAAAGAAGGAAAAGAAAGTCGTTTCAAAAAAATAAACTTAAAGAAAAAAATCGTCTAGGCGATTTTTTTCTTTAAGTTTATTTATTCAATCTTTACTGTGTTCTTAAAAATATTAGAAAGTTTCCATTAATACAAAAGTTGAGTGGGGTTTTCCCCGTAGGTGCCTTTAAATATTTATTTTTCTGTGGTATATTTACTTAAGTTTTAGACAGATTATTATCTAGATAAAATTTTTTAAAGTTTTGTTATGTCAAACAGGCACCTTTCAAGAAAAATAGTATTGCAATCACTTTTTGAGTGGGATTTTAACGGTCAAGATGATTCGAAAATTGACTCAATACTAAATTATAATATGAGGGAATTCTCAACTGGTTTGGGTGATTTAGAGTTCTCAAAAAAACTTATAACAAGTGTTCTAACAAAAAAGGATACCATTGATGATATTGTTGAAAAAGCAGCTCCTCAATGGCCTATAAATAGAATATCTATTGCTGATAGAAATGTTCTTAGAATGGGTATTTCGGAATTAATTTTTTCTGATAGAAAAGAAATTCCGCCTAAAGTTGCTATCAACGAAGCTATCGAGCTTGCTAAATCTTTTGGTGGTGAAAACAGCGGAAGGTTTGTCAGTGGTGTACTAGGAACTATCTACAAGGAACTTGGTGAACCAGGAAAAGATCAAGTTAGTAAGAAAAAGAAAAAAATCGAAGACATCCCTTTTGACGAAATGCTTGTTGAAAAGAAATGTGGAGCCGTTGTTTACGCTCTAAAAGGAGATGATATTCAAATAGCATTGGTTCACGATATTTTCGGACACTGGACTTTGTCAAAAGGAAGTATTGAAAAAGGAGAAGATGGAGAAAAATGTGTCGCCAGAGAAGTTAAAGAAGAAATGGGTATTGATATTGAGGTTGAAGACAAACTTGGAGACAATGAATATATTGCCTACGACCCAGAGAAAGGGAAGACTCGACGTCAAGTAGAATATTATCTTGCGAGTGCTGATTTTCAACCGCTTACATTGGAGGAAGGGGAGGACGCCGGAGGTTTAGACCAGGCAAAATGGTTTAAGTTGTCTGAAATTTCTGAATTGAATTTCTATGATGATATTTTGCCGATTATGACTAAAGCAATTAAGATTTTGAATAAGAAGAAATAATTCCAAATTTGGCAGACTCCTTCGTCGACTTCGTCACAAAAACATTCGAAGTACTAAAATGTACATCTCATGTTTCCGCTTCTTGTCTCCTCGGATCCTACTCAAATTTGAAATTATTTAATAATTATATGATATGGGAATAGCAATAGAATTTAATCCTGATTTGGCTTTAAGAAATATTTCTGAATTCAATAACGGAAATAGAAAAATTGAGGAGTGTATACCTGATCCTTTGAAAGAAGATGAGGTTTATTCTTTTTTAAAAAAAGATCATAGAAATTATTGGCTTTTTGGAGAATTGCCGTTGTTAGAAACGGAAGGAGAAGGAAAATTATCAAGACCGAAAGCTAGTATTATTATATTAGAGGCAACTCATTTTTTGGATAACAACAAACCTTTTACTCGAGGTAAATACAAAGTTGTAGAAGTTTTTAATGATGAAAAAATTCATTTTGAATCTTACGCTAGAATTTAAAAACATGAAAATAGAAAAATTTGCAGGAAAAATCAATATAAAATTTAATGATATTGGCCTTTTGGAAAAGGCTTTGACTCATCGTTCCTACGTAAATGAACACGGAGGTTCCTATTGGGATCATAATGAGAGGCTTGAATATCTAGGTGACGCTGTTTTAGAATTAGTTGTATCTAAACATCTTTATAATAAATTCCCTCACGAAAAAGAAGGTATTTTAACTGCCTATCGTTCGGCTTTGGTTAATACACAAACAATTTCATTGGCTTCTCAAAAATTAGGAGCAAATGACTATTTAAGATTATCAAAAGGAGAAGCAAAAGACACTGGCCGTGCACGAGATTTTATTCTAGCTGACGTTTTCGAAGCCATTATAGGAGCTGTTTATTTAGATCAAGGATATGAAATGGCCGAAAAATTTATTGAAAAAAATATTTTTCATTTAACTGATGAAGTTATTAAACAAAGATTATGGCAAGATTCCAAAAGTTATTTTCAAGAAAAAGCCCAAGAGGTTGTAAGTATAACACCAGTCTATAAAGTTCTTGAAGAAACGGGCCCTGATCATGATAGAAAATTTAAAGTAGGTGTTTATTTGAAGGATGAATTGATTGCTGAAGGTGAAGGTGTTTCTAAAAAAGAATCAGAACAGGCAGCAGCTCAAAAAGCATTAGAAATCAAAGAATGGAATTAAATTATGAAGAGTGATTCTTAATTAAAATAAAAGGGATTAAATAAAAAGGCAGAAGATTCGCTTCTGCCTTTTTATTTTAGATTTGCTTAAAGGGCTTTTTGAGTGTAGAATTTTACTCAGAAAAATATTTCACTTATTTTAGAAGTATATAAAATTTAAAGAGAAGAGGTTTGTTATGTCAGAGATTTCTGGAAATAAAGGTATAAGACCTAAAAGTCTTTGTTTAAATGGTTGTCTTAGAAAATACGTGGATGTTGCTTCGGATTGTCTCGGTTATATCGGTTCAGATGTAAAATTTGCCAAAGTGAGTGAGGAAATCGCCCGTGCTCGACAAGCTTTACCACTAAAGATTGCAGTAGCTCTTATTGATCTCCAGAAGCATTGTCCTGTTTGGGAGGTTGATATTAAACAGTATCCTAAATTTACAGACACTCATGTTCAACCTAAATATTTAAGAGGAGATAGCCGTATCTTTTACAGTCTTTGTTTAGGGGAAAAACTACCCGTCTTCCTTCTTCTGGATGACAATAGCCCTTCTCTTGGTCCTTCGCTTTATATCTGTATTGATATGGAAAAGTTTAAAAAAACAATGGGGGTTGAAATTGAATAAAATTTTAATCCCTTGGATTCAAAAAACCTTATCATCTTATATTCTAGATGATAAGGTTTTTATCATTTCTTTTAAATTAAAAAAATTTCACCCCCACTTTCCTTTACCAGCCCCTTAATTTCCATCAGCGAAATTAAGGGGTTTAATTCTGTCACTAACATCCCTGACTCTCTAATTAATTCATCCCGGGACATTGGCTCGCTTAATAATTCAATAAGCTTTCTTTCTTCTGGAGAGTAGTCGTCTAGATTGAGACTTTTTTGACCCGAGTTATTTTCAGTTGAAAAATTTAGCAATTCTAAAAGGTCTGTTCCACAAGTAATAGGAGTAGCTCCTTGGTGGAGTAATTTATTGGAACCTTTCGCTCCGTGTGAAAAAATAGAAGCCGGCACAACAGCGACATCTTTATTATAATCAATTCCCATTCGTGCTGTTATCAGAGTTCCTGATTTTTCTCCAGCTTCAATTACTAAAATTACATCAGCTATTCCGGCCATGATTCTGTTTCTCTGAGGAAAAGACCAAGTAGTCGCTTTAAAATCTGGTTCAAATTCAGAGACTAAACACCCACCTGATTCTATTATTTCGTCGGCTAATTTTTTATTCATCGAAGGATAAATCACAGATGAATCTAGTCCGGAGCCTGGGACAGAGATTGTTTTCAGATTATTTTTTAAAGCACTTCTATGAGCGATTGAATCAATTCCGATAGCTAGGCCTGAGACGATTGTAATGTCATAACCTTGAAGTTCCGAAATTATTTTTTCACAGGCTTCTTGTCCGTAATTTGAATATTTTCT
>JAHJLO010000086.1 GCA_018821685.1 Patescibacteria group bacterium | reverse complement strand
AGCTAACTCGAGAGCTTTAGCTAAACCAACTATAGAAGGAACATTCTCCGTTCCAGCTCGATAGCCCATCTCCTGACTTCCGCCAACTAGCAAAGGATTAATTTCGATACCCCTCTTTTTATATAAAACACCGATTCCTTTTGGTCCATAAATTTTCTGCCCATCGATTGTTAACATATCAACACCTAAACTTTTCACATCCAAATTTAAATACAAAGGAGCTTGGCTAGCATCTACATGAAAAACAGTATTTAGGTCCCCGGAACTTAAATTTTTGTTATTATTACGGATGATATGAGATAATTTTGAGATAGGCTGAACTGTTCCAATTTCATTGTTCGCATACATCACAGAAACCAAAGCCGTATTTGGTTTCAAAATTTCTCTAAAATGTTTAAGATCGACAATCCCCTCTTTATCTATTTTCAAATAATCAACCTGGGCTCCTTTTTTTTCATACTTTTTAAATAAATCCAAAATTGAAGGGTGCTCCATTACGGTAGTAATTAAATGCAAATTTTTTATGTCGTTATTTTTTTCAGTTAATTTATCTATAAAACCAAAAACAGCCAAGCTGTTTGACTCGGTTCCGCATGAAGTAAAAATAATTTCATCTTCAGAACTATTTAATAGCTCAGAGATTTTTTTTCTAGATTCATAAACAGCTTTTTTAGCGATGACTCCTTCTTTATGAATTGAACCAGGATTTCCAAAATTTTCATTCCAATAGGGTTGCATAGCTCCAAGAACCTCCTTCCTAACTGGCGTTGCGGCTGCGTGGTCCAAATATATTCTTTTTTGCCCGTTCGTTTTTAACAAATTAGGATTTTCTTTTTTGAAAAACATAAAATTCTATTTTTTTAAATATACGTTATAATGTAGTTTATTATCGCATATATTTATGACTCAATCAAAAAAAATAGCAATCATAGGATTTGGGCTTGAGGGAAAAGCTCTTTACAAATACTTTAAGAACCAACCAAATACAGAAATTCACATTTTTGATGAAAACGAAATTGATGCACCTGAAAATTTAACAAAAGTTCATAAGGGGCTAAATATCCCTAAAGATTTTGACGTTGCGTATAAAACTCCCGGAATCCCAACAAGTAAATTACAATTAGCGTCAAAAGATACAAAAATATCAAGCTTAACTAATTTATTTTTAGAAAAAACAAAGGGAAAAGTGATTGGAATTACAGGTACCAAAGGAAAAGGAACAATTACAACACTGACCGACCATATTTTGAGTAACAACGGATTTAAGTCAGTGGTTGTTGGGAATATAGGAATCCCAGCCATAGAATATTTAAAAGAAGAAAATGAAGATACTTTTTATATTTACGAAATGAGCAGTTTTCAATGTGAACATTTAAATAAATCCCCTCACGTTGCGGTCTTAAATAATATTTTTCCAGACCATTTAAATCATCACAAAAATTTAGAAGAATATAAAAAAGCAAAATACAAAATAACAGAGTTCCAAACTTCTGAAGATTATTTTATAAATGCTTCGGATATAAATATAAAAACAAAAGCTCAACAAATTAAATTAATTGAGGCTCGGAGTTCCAAGTTTGAAACAAAACTATTAGGAGAATACAATCAAAGAAATTGCTCCGTTGCTTTTGAAGTCGCAAAAATTTTAGGAATTCCTGAAGAAAAAATTCGCGAGGCAATTAAAACTTATGAACCTCTACCTTTGCGACTAGAAAAAATTGAAGAAGTTAATGGAAT
The DNA here is from genome assembly GCA_018821685.1 of Patescibacteria group bacterium. GTDB lineage: Bacteria > Patescibacteriota > Minisyncoccia > Phycocordibacterales > UBA12079 > UBA12079. The sequence goes on along the minus strand of JAHJLO010000086.1, from coordinate 6,119 downwards.
TACTTTTTATGACGACTCACTTGCAACAATTCCGGAAGCAACTCTTGGCTCAATTCAAGCACTCGAAAATGTGAATACAATTATCTTAGGAGGTTCAGACAAAGGGTCTCCTTTGGAAGATTTTGCAAAAGAATTAACAAAAACCTCAATTCAAAACTTCATTATTTTTCCAACCAACGGAAAAGAAATGGTTAAATATGTGAAAAATGACCCTAACTCTAAAGCATCAAAAATAATCGGACAAGGTAGACAAATTTTTGAAGCAAACAGTATGGAAGAAGCTGTAAAATTTGCTTATCAAAATACCAAAGGAATTTGTCTTATGTCTACCGCGGCAGCAAGTTTTGGATTATTTAAAAATTACAAAGACCGAAGTGAACAATATCAATATTGGATTAAAAAATTAAAATAATCAAATAATTATATGACAAAAATAAATCTAAAAAATATCAAAAAAATACACTTTATTGGAATTGGTGGAATTGGTGTTTCTGCTGTGGCTCGTATGATGTTAGGTGAAGGAAAAAAAGTCAGCGGTTCAAACTTAGGAGAATCTAAAATTATAAAAGAATTAGAAAAAATAGGAGCAACCACTTTTTACAATCACGATGAAAGTCATTTAAACCCAGACACAGATTTGATTGTTTACTCCCCTGCCATTCCAGAAAATAACACGGAACTTGTTAAGGCTAAAAAATTAAATATTCCAGCGATTACCTATCCTCAATCTCTTGGATTAATTTCAGAAAATAAATACACTATCGCGGTTTCTGGAACTCACGGAAAAACAACAACTACGGCAATGATTTATGATATTTTACGAGATTCTAATTTTGATCCAACAGTTATTGTTGGTAGTTTAATAAAGGGTTTGAATGGAGAAAGAACAAACTTTATCAAAGGTGACAGCCAATACTTTGTAGTTGAAGCCTGCGAATACAAAAGATCTTTCCTCCAACTTCAACCAAATATTTTGGTTATTACAAATATCGATCTAGACCACCTTGATTACTATAAAGACCTAGCCGATATTCAATCTGCTTTCAGAGAATTGGTTCTAAAAATGAAAGAAAGTGATTTTGTAGTTTGCGATCCTGATAATAAAAATATTGCCCTTGTAATTAAAGATATAAAAGCTAAAATTATTGATATCAAAAATTTTGATACAAATAAATTTAATTTGAAAATTCCTGGACAATATAATTTAGAAAATGCTCGAGAATCTTTTGCTGTTGGAAATATTCTAGAAATAGAACAAGAAAAAAGTATCAAATCATTAAATAATTTTGAAGGAACTTGGCGTCGTTTTGAATTTAAAGGAAAAACCAAAAATGAAACTCTCATCTATGATGACTATGCCCACAATCCAACAGAAGTTAAGGCAACCCTTCAGGGGGCTAAAGAATTTTTCCCAGACAAGAAAATAACCGTTATTTTCCAACCTCATTTATATAGCAGAACAAAAGTATTTTTAGAAGATTTCGCGAAAAGTTTTAATGATGCCGACAAGGTGATTATTCTTCCTATCTATGCAGCACGGGAAGAAAATGATCCAACAATAAATTCTCAAATACTGGTTGATAAAATAAAAGAAAACAACCCAAACGTTTCGCTTGTTAAATATGATGACTTGTTAAATAATTTTAATGTAAACGGTTATGATGAAAATAATGTGATTTTCACCATTGGGGCCGGTGATGTTTATAAAATTGGAGAGAAATTAATTATTTAAAGCAATTTTCGCTAATTTAATAGCTCCTTCCTTTGATTTTGCTGCACAAATAAAACGGGCATTATGACAAAAAATAGATCCTTCGACTCCTGTTATTTCAGATAACTCCTCACCTCTCTTCCCTGCCCAACTTTCTGGAAAGTAGCTCCTATATTCAAAAGAATACATATCATCACGAACCGCTTTTATGGACCACCCTCCTTCACCCCTTGTCTTCACCACGAATAAAGGCTCTGGATATTTATTTAAAATATTTTCCCAAGGATAGTTTTCTTCTAAAATAATTATTCTTTTATCTTCTGTTTTATTGTAAATTTCTTCCAGAGAACCTCTCGCTTTTTCAACATCTTGAGCCCTGATTATCTCTCTTTCTAAAATCCATTTAGCCATTTCTACAGCTCGAAGAAATAATCCATCAAAATCCTGGTCTTCTGGCCAAGAAGGATCAAAAGCGGAAACGATATCATTTATAATATAAGGGCGGATTCCCTCATGGATTGGTTTTGATAAACTCATTCCATTGTCGAGGATATCAATAGGTTGGACAATCTTTTTATCCAACATATCAGCAATATCTTTTAAACCACAGACTTCGGTTCCAAATTTTTTCCAAATCAAACCAAAAGAAGAATAAGGGATTCCATTCTCTCTTTCTCCGACTTTCCCTTCCTGATGATGGTCAAACCTATTATTTTCTTCATCATAAATACCACCGACATCATAAACAAAATCCGCAGATTCAATAACTTTATTATCTCTCGTTCTAATTATCTCGAATTCTTTATCCTTCAACATTAGAAGTAAAGTTGCTGTAGCAAAGACGTCATCTGAGTGGAAACGATTATCATGGGTTACAAGTTTTATTTTTTTCATGTTAATCAAAATTATAGCATACCCTTAAAAAACTTTTATTTTTCTGTTATTAATTGCAAAAAACCCTTTAAAATGTATAATTTTAGATACGTTTAATTTAAATACATATATGCAGACACCAATATCAACAGAGGAAATTATAATTTATGCACTAGTCGCTGTAGTAACCATTCTTATTATTTGGATTCTACGCCTAGAAAGTAAAATTAAAAATATTCCATCCATAAAAAATACCCAAAATGTAAACAGTCAAATTAGTGTATTGCAAAAAAATATTATTGAATTTGAAGAATTTAAGAATCAAACTAATTCAAATATTGTATCTATAAATAACAATCTTAAAAAAACAGTAAAAGGAATCGAAACAATTAGATTTAATCCTTTTAAAGACGGAAGTGTCGGAGGAAACCAATCTTTTGCCACAGCCATTATAGATGACCATGGAAATGGAGTTATTATTTCAAGTCTTTATTCAAGAGAAAGAGTTAGTGTTTTTGCAAAACCTATTGAAAATTGGATTTGTGAATACGAAATGTCTGGAGAAGAAAAAGAAGTTTTGCAAAAAGCAAAAGAAAAAAAGTTTAAATAAAAGACTTTTTTATAACAAAGAATGATTAAAAACAAAACAAAACAAAACAAAAATGAAAGACCTCCTATTATTGCGGTAATGGGTCATATTGACCATGGAAAATCAGCTCTTTTAGATTATATAAGAAAGTCAAATATTGTTGAAGGAGAAGCAGGAGGAATTACTCAACACATTTCAGCCTACGAAGTTGAACATAGTGGTAAAAAGATAACTTTTTTAGATACACCAGGACACTCTGCCTTCACGGCAATGCGTCTTAGAGGGGCAAATATAGCTGATATCGCGATCTTAATTGTATCTGCGGAAGAAGGTCCTAAACCTCAAACACTCGAAGCTCTTGAGTCAATTAAAGAAGCCGGAATCCCATTTGTTGTTGCCATAAACAAAATAGACAAACCAGCAGCAAACGTAGAAAAAACAAAGACACAACTACTAGAAAAAGAGATTTATCTAGAAGGTATGGGAGGCGATGTTCCTTTTGCACCTATTTCTTCAAAAACAGGAGAAGGCGTTAGCGAATTACTAGATACTCTTTTGCTTATGGCAGAGATGGAGGATTTAAATGGAGACGGTGAAAAACCAGGAGAAGGTTTTGTTCTTGAATCAAACAGAGACCCTAAAAAAGGAATTTGTGCCACACTAATAATAACAAACGGAACAATAAAAACAGGAAATTTTATCGTTAGCGAAAACAATGCAGCTCCCATTCGGATTATGGAAGATTTTCTTGGAAAACCAATAAAAGAAGCGACTTTTTCTAGTCCAATTAGAATCACTGGTTTTAAAGAAGTCCCCACTGTTGGATCTATTTTTTCTATTTATGAATCTAAAAAAGAAGCTGAGAAAGCCTCTTTAGAATTCACTCCAGAAAAAAATGAAGTTCCTCTGTTTTCAAAACAAGACTCCATCGGAAAAACAGTGATTCCTTTAATTATAAAAGCTGATGTTCTCGGAACAATTGAGGCATTACAAAAAGAAATTGCAAAAATAGAGAATGATAGAATTATAATAAAAACAATATTAACTGGAGTAGGAAATATAACTGAAAACGACGTTCAGATTGCAGGAGGAGACAGCAACACGCTGGTAGTTGGATTTAACGTTAAAATTGAAAACGGTGCTAAAGATTTAGCAGAAAAGAAAGAAATAAACACCGGGGTGTTTGATATCATCTATAAATTGACGGAATGGCTTGAAGAAAAAATTAAAGAGAAAACTCCAAAAGTGAAAAGTGAAAAAATAACAGGAAAAGCTAAGGTAATAAGAATATTTAGTGAACAAAAGAATAAACGTTTGCTTGGAGGAGAAGTCCTTGAAGGGGTTATTTCTCTGGGCTCACAAGTTAGAATCTCGCGAAGAGATTTTGAATTAGACAGTAAAGGAAAAATACTTGAGCTTCAATCAGGTAAAATAGCAGTAAAAGAAGTCAAAGAAGGCATACAATTTGGAGCAGTTATTGATTCTAAAAAAGAAATTGCCCCAGGAGATATTCTAGAAGTATTTGTAATTATAGAAGAATAAAATAAAATGAATTTAAGACAAAACAAAGTAAAAGATTTATTGAAAGGGCTAGCAGCCCAATTTTTACAATCGGAATCTAATTATACTTCCTTAATAACAGTTACAAGCGCAGATGTCTCAACTGATTTCAAAAGGGCAACAATTTTTGTAACAATATTTCCAGAAGAAAGTGAAGAAGACGCCATGAATTTTCTCAAAAGAAAAAGAAAGGGGTTTAAAGAATTTGTTATGGCGAAAGCTAAACTAAGAAGAATTCCTTTTTTTGATTTTGAGATAGATAGAGGAGAAAAAAACAGACAGTTGATTGACAGTTTAGTACTTGATTAAATCTTATTAATTACAAAGAGGCCTAGAAATTTAAAACATTTTGTATTATAATTGCTAGCGAAAACATATAAGAATAAAAAGTTCTTTTTTTTATTCTTATACTGTTTGAGCGAAGGTATTATATGCATTGCATATAATACAAAATGTTTTAATGTAAGAAAATAAGGTTAAATTCATTAGATTAAAAACGTAGGTTTTAGGCGTAGTGGCGAAGTGGTAACGCTGTGGTTTGCAAAACCTCCATGCGCCGGTTCGATTCCGGCCTACGCCTCCATTAGGACCATTTCGCAAGGAAAGCCTAATTGAAAATTTAAATGCCTGGGTGGCGGAATTGGTATACGCGCACGACTTAAAATCGTGTCCCTACCGGGATGCGGGTTCGACCCCCGCCCCAGGCACATTAACTTGGAATATCAGGTTATATCCGTCCATAGCTCAGCTGGTAGAGCAACCGGCTCTTAACCGGTAGGTCGTAGGTTCGATCCCTACTGGACGGACAATCAACTCCGCTTGTGGAGATGAGGACTGACGGAAGTCCGAATGGCTTTAATCCGTTAGAATGGTAGGTTCGATTCCTACTGAGCGAGACACGTTGGCTTTAAAACGCTAATTTTAATAATATAAAATAATCATATGTCACAAGATCAATTAATTAAAATGGCTTGTCAGGATTGTAAAAGAATCAATTACTGGAGCAGAAAAAACAAGAAGTTGGTTACAAAAAAAATTGAACTTAAAAAATTTTGTAAATGGTGTAAAGGACAAACTGTTCACAAAGAACAGAAAAAATAATCTCCTGTGAAATTTACTAGGGTCAAACTTTAGTAAATTAAACGGGTCTATAGTTTCAATGGTAAAATATCGGTTTCCAAAACCGCAGTTCGAGGTTCGAGTCCTCGTGGACCCGCCGAAAATAACAAAACAGCACTTTTTTAGTGCTGTTTTGTTATTTTCGGAGAGTCCACAGAAAAGCGCCTACGCGCTTTTCGTGAGGACTCGAAAGGCGGAGGTATATTTTCGTAGCGCGACTTTATTTTCTTACGAGCGAAGCGCGACCTAATTTTTAAGGAACGAAGT
>JAHJLO010000085.1 GCA_018821685.1 Patescibacteria group bacterium | reverse complement strand
TTGTTTTTAGATAATTCTTCTATTTGTTCTTTTGTGAATATTCTTTTACTCATATTTTTACCTTAATTATTAATTAATAATATTGTATATGAAATACAAAAAAGCGGACACTTTCGTGTCCACTTTTTGGGGTACAGTTCAAAGTCGGGGCTTTTTTATTTTATTTTTAATATTTTAAACAGAAGGTGTATCCTCTTCTAATACTGGTTGTTTCTCAATAAGTTCCATAAATTCTAGAACTTCACCTGTATAAGCTGGGATAACCGAACCATTGTAGTGATACAATTTTTCTTCGGTTGTTGTACCTTCGTAATAACGAGCGGTAGCGGGATTACTTCCTCCTAGGTTATAGGCAATTGTTTCAATCGCATGATCCCAAGAATTAAATTTAATCTTACAGGATCCCCATCCAAAAGGATTATAACCACAAGCAAATTTTCCAGCGGTAGATTCTTTAATCGCAATAGCGGGAATCAACCTCCAGTCTATATTATTTTTTTCTGCTTCGGCAACCATTTTGGCACCGTAACCTTCTAATGGCATATCACGTTGAGCGTAATAAGCATCAATTTTTTCTGCACGTTCTTCATTTATTGATACCGATATTTCGACAGTCGCATCTTGATTTTGGGGAACAATAAATTGTTGGTATAAAGCCAAGATAGGAGAAGACATTGATAACATAGGAATAAACATCAGCCCCTGCATATATTGAATTAATTTTTTTTGCATAATATAACGGTTTCGCTCCGTAAACTCCGTGGATGAATGATATTGGGAGTCTCTTTTTTCAAAAAAAGAGGAGATTCTCTAAAGGATCGCCAATATCTTATGTAGAATACTACAATATTTTATGATAAAAGTCAATACCTTATAATACTGAATTTTTATTCATGCCTAGTATTACTTTTATATCAAAATACCGTTAAATCATACTTGATTGAGTGGAAAAGTCAATCACTTTTTATGGTGTATTGTTACCCTTACAATAGCCTTATTTTAAGGGTTTAATGGGTTTAATTGTTAGGGTTTTGGTATTTTAAAAATTGTTTTATTTAGTGGGGAGGGTATAATTGAAATATTATGAAAAAATATATACTTTTTGATTTTGATGGAGTAATCGTTGATTCTTTTCAGGTGGCTTTTGGTGTTACAAAAAAGATATGTCCTCATCTAACTGAAAATCAATATAAAAAACGCTTTGAAGGTAATATTAATGATTGGGAAGAACCGGTCAATCTTCATACAAAGGAGTGTCGTCATGACATTGATTTTTTTGGTGAGTATATTCCTCTTTTGAAGAAAGAGGCACAAATAGTACCTGGTATAAAAAAAGTAATTTTAGAACTTGAAAAAAAGTATGAGCTTGTTGTTATTTCTTCGACAATTACAAGTCCTATACTGGATTTTCTTGAATCATCCAATCTAGTGTCTCATTTTAATTGGGTAATGGGGAATGATGTTCATAAGAGTAAAGTTGAAAAAATGAAAATGGTTTTTTCAAAATATAATACATAAGCTAAAAATTGTATTTTTATAACCGACACTCTTGGCGATATACGTGAAGCTTCAGAAATGGATATTAAGTCTATTGGAGTAACTTGGGGATTTCATAATAGGGAAACTCTTAAACGAGGAAACCCTTTTAATATCGCGGAAAAACCAGAAGACCTTTCGTCAGCAATTGATAATTATTTTCAATAAAAAGATTGTAGAAATACTGAATTGCTTCGTCTGTTGGAATTTTTCTTCTGGATCACTTCACCACAAGAGTACTTCTTGTTTTATTAATAAAACAAAGTCGCGCCAAGGCTCGTGAAGACGGACGAAGATAATCCACTCTGTGACAAAACCCACATAATCTGCTACTATACACATCACTATGTCAGAAAATGGAGCGGTTATTAGATTCAATAAAGTATCGTTTAATTACGGTCACAATAAACCTATATTAGAAGAGGCTGATTTTTCTGTGCGTCGAGGTTCTAAAATTACCTTGATGGGACAAAACGGAGCTGGAAAAAGTACAATTTTTAAACTAATTACGGGAGAATTTAAGCCAGAGGAAGGTGCTATTAATATTGACTCTAAGGCAACCATTGCTGTTTCAAAACAGGTTATTCCTCGAGACCAAATGGATTTGACTGTGCGAGAATTCTTTGAGAAATGTTTTAAAGAAAAAGTTTATGATATTGATCCTAAAATAGAGAAAGTTTTAGATACTGTAAATTTACACGCTCCACACGACAGAATTATAAAATCTTTTTCAGGAGGTCAACAAGCGCGTTTACTTTTAGCTTCTGCTATTATCCAAAATCCAGACATTCTTCTTTTAGATGAACCAACAAACAATTTAGATAAGGAAGGTGTTGAACATCTAACTAAGTTTATTAAAGATTACCAAAAAACTTGTGTCGTGATTTCCCATGATGCTGATTTCTTAAACTCGTTTACCGAAGGTGTTTTGTACTTAAATCTACACACATTAAAGGTTGAGCTATATGTCGGAAACTATTTTGACGCTGTTAAACTAATCACCGCTCAAATCCAAAAGGAAAATAGAAAAAATGCTCAATTAGGAAAAAAGATTCAAGATAATAAAGACAAGGCGAACTTCTTCGCCATGAAAGGAGGTAGAATGAGGTTGTTAGCCAAGAGAATGAGGGAAGAAGCTGCTGAAATGGAGGATAATAAGGTTGATGTAAGACAGGAAGATAAAACAATTCGTCCCTTTACTATTCCAATTCAAGAAAATATTATTGGGGAAATTTTAAACATTTCTTCTTTTTCAGTTTTGAAAGACCATAAGCCTGTAACTAAAAAAGCGGAAGTTTCTTTAAGAAAAAATCGGCACTTACTCCTTTCTGGACCAAACGGAATAGGGAAGAGTACATTGCTTGAAGCTATTGCTGATAGTAAAGCCGAGGGTTCTACAATCGCTAATGGAATTAAAGTTGGTTATTATCGACAGGATTTTTCTACTCTTAATTTTGAAGATACTGCCTATGAAGCCCTTTCTTCGGTAATGGAAAAACATATTGAAGGGGATTTACGTTCTGTGGCTGCAAGTTTTTTGATTACAAAAGATATTATTCACACAAAAATTGGAAATCTATCAGAAGGACAGAAAGGTTTGGTTGCTTTTGCTCAACTTGTTTTATTGAAACCAAGCTTATTAATTTTAGATGAACCAACAAACCATATTAACTTTAGACATTTGCCAGTTATTGCCAAAGCTCTTGATGAGTATCAAGGAGCAATGATTTTAGTGAGTCACGTTCCTGATTTTGTTGAACAGATACGTATTGATGAAACTTTAGATTTGGGTAAGTAAACCTTAGTCTTTTGTGGATTATGGAAATTGTTTAAAAGTTCTCTTAATGTATAATAATATATATGAAATTAGTTTTATTTAATAATTTGGAAGAATCTGATAAGGTAAATGCTGTTGAGAGGTTAATTAGCCACAGTACACCAAGTCAGGATTTCTTTTTCATGATGGCACTTTCAGTGCTAACAGCAGTTTTAGGTATTTTATTAGAAAGTGTGGCTATTGTTATCGGTAGTATGTTAATTGCACCTCTACTTTCTCCTATTCTAAGTTTATCTTTGGGTGTTACCACAGCCGATTCTGATTTGATGAATCGCTCGCTTTTAACTATAGTGAAATCTTTGTTTGTGGGTGTTTCGGTTTCTGCGGTGGCTACTCTTTTGTTTGCAGGGGGTAAATTACCAGAAACATTAATAATAAGTTCAGAGCCATCTTTGTTGTATGTCGCTGTGGCAATTGTGGCTGGATTTGCTGCTTCTTTCGCTCTTGTAAAACCAAAACTTAATGAAACTTTACCAGGAGTTGCTATTGCTGTGGCGTTAGTACCCCCGATTTCCCTAATTGGTATTGGGATTGCTCAATGGAGTTGGATAACAATAACCGAAGCTTTTCTTCTGTTTGGACTAAATGCTTTAGGAATTATTTTTGCCGGAATGGTTACTTTTTCTCTGATGAATTTTTATACAAAAAAGAAAGTTGTTGAAAATGTAATTGTTAAAGAGGATAAAAAGTTAGAGGAAGAAGAGGGTAGAGAAGAGGAAGTAATTGAATAATTTTATGAAAAAAATTGAATTTATTGTTTCAATACTAATTTGCCAGCTAGCAGGTATTTTGGGTTCTGTTTTTACAATGTCTGAAATTACAAATTGGTATTCTATATTAGAAAAGCCACTTTGGACTCCAGCTAGTTGGGTTTTTGGCCCAGTTTGGATTACTTTGTACACTTTGATGGGGGTTGCTTTATATTTAGTTTGGCAAAAAAGAAATGTCTCAAACGTAAAAAAAGCGATTCTCGTGTTTAGTTTTCAACTCGTCTTAAATGCTTTGTGGTCAATAATTTTCTTTGGGCTACATAATGTTTTTTGGGCTTTAGTAGAAATAATAATTTTGTTAGGTTCAATAATTTGGACAATGTTTGAGTTTAATAAAATAGATAAAAGAGCCATGTATTTGCTTTTACCTTATCTTCTCTGGGTTTGTGTAGCCACAGCTTTGAATTATAATATTTGGATTTTAAATTAATTTAAATAGAATTTGAAAAGCCAGTGAGAATTAATCTCACTGGCTTTTTGTTTTTTTTGTAATTAAAAAGAACTTCTTTATCTCTCTGGAAAAGTTTCGAGGAGGTCTTCTTGGTGATATTTTAAATTTTCCGCTATACTAGGAAAAGCCCCCGGGGGTTCTTTCAAAGCTCTTTCCGAGCATCTCATGGCTCCTGAGAGTTTTTCAGCCAAGAAGATAATTTGTCTTTGCTGGCGTTCTTTTTGAATAAACAAATAAAGAATCGAAAGAAGCATTCCCAGAGATATTACAAATAGCAATATTGCAAAAAGTAGTGCGTTCATTTTTTTCTCCTGTTAGTTTTTAAATAAAATAACTTATCCTCAACAGAGTATAAATTGTTTTAAATTAAATAGCAATAATTTTGGTAAAATTTTGTAAATTTAATCAAAAATTGAAATTAGGTATTCATCAATTTCCCTTTGATCTAAATCATAAAAATGCTTATTGTTGTTCTTTAAATAGGTTGCAAGTTTTACTCCTACAAATCTCCAGTGCCAAGGTTCGTACATATAATAGTCATTGTTTTCTGGATAGGAAAGTACAAATCCAAATTTGTGTGCATTTTGCAAAAGCCAACTGTAAGCATTCGTCTCGTCAAAACCAGATAAAGTTCCGTCAATTCCCGTTGTAATTAAATCAACAGTTGTACCGAGCTGGTGTTCTGAATATCCTTGATCGGCTGAAAATTGATTTGCTGTTCCCGAGCCATAGGTTATGGCGTACTGGCTTTTTAAAGCCTCTTGAGTGTCGAAAGAACGGAAAGCTGAATAAACGTATAATTCAACATTTTCTGATTTTGCTTTATTTAACATATTTTGTAAATAAGGCCAAGCTTTGTCATAGAACTGGTAATTTCTTTTTTCAAAATAGTTATATTGTTCGGGAATTTGAGCAAGACGTGCTGGAGAAAAGTGTTCATTTAGAAAAAATACTTTTGAATATTTTTGCAATAATTCTGGGTCTGTTTTGCTTAATTTTTCTAGACTTGTAACAGTTCCGGAAATGGTTCCTACTTCATTTTCAAAATTTGAGAATTTTTGATTAGTATCTTCTTTTTCTTTTGAGATAGCTTCGCTTAGGGAAAGTTGGGTTTTATTAATATTTTCGGCTATTTCAATTGTTGTTGAAGCCAGTTTAAATTCGATTTCATCTACGTTTTTGGAAAGTGAAGTAATTTGGTTTGATAAACCTTCCACACTTTTATATCCAAGCCAAAAACCAAAGGCAATAGATGGTATTATCAAAAAAAATAACAAAGCGACGATGACTTCGTGGTGAATTGTTTGATTAAAGAAAAACTTAATTTTGTCTTTTAGCATATATATGAGTATATCATTTTTTACGAAATATAAGTGTTTATAGTAATTGTAACCAAAAGCTTAGTTTGTGTGTGGGGGCAAAATTTGCCCCCCTTTGTTTTTACTAAGGCAAGGCCTTAGTAAATTTAGTTTTTAATTTTAAATAAGAATTGACCTATTTTGTTTTTAAGTGCAAATAAATATTTTCAAGAGCCTTAACTGCATCTCCGACAGCGATGTTATTTTGATGATAAAGTCCATCTGTACAGTCTCCGGCTGCCCAAATTCCTTCCTTTGAGGTTTTTTGAGTTTTAGAATCAACTATTATTGCTCCATAACTGTTTAATTCAACTAATTCGGAAACGAATCCTGTTGTTGGAACAGCTCCTATTTCCACAAAAATTCCATCTGTTTGTATTTCTTTTTCTTCGCCCGTTTTAACATCTTTATATATTAAACCTGTCACAGAAGTATCTCCTAAAATTTCTAAAGTTTCTGCGTTGGAAATAAGTTTGAAATTTGGATGTTCCGAAACTTTTTTCACGGTAACTTCATCAGCTTTGAATTTTCCATTTCTGTGCAGAATTGTCACACTTTTTGTGTAAGCAAGTAATTGTGAGGCTGTTTCAAAACCAGCATTTCCTCCTCCGATAATGACAACATCTTTATTTGTAAAAAAAGGCCCGTCACAACTAGCACAGTAAGTTATCCCTCTGTGTTCTAGTTCATCAGCATTCTTTGCCTGTAGACGTCTTCTGTGGCTTCCTGTGGTTACTAAAACAGTTTTAGCTTGGTAAGATTCGTTGTTTGTTTTTATTTCAAAAATACCTGCTTCTATTTCTTCAATATTTTCTACTTTTTCACCTTCTTTTATTTCA
>JAHJLO010000084.1 GCA_018821685.1 Patescibacteria group bacterium | reverse complement strand
TTGTTCTTTTGTGAATATTCTTTTACTCATATTTTTACCTTAATTATTAATTAATAATATTGTATATGAAATACAAAAAAGCGGACACTTTCGTGTCCACTTTTTGGGGTACAGTTCAAGTCGGGGTTGTTTTTTTATTTCTTAGTAGAAAGGTTTTCTATTCAATAGAACTAGATCATCATAGAAGAATAGGAACTCAAAAATTTTGGAATTGCAAAAAGTAATCCAACAGCAGGTAAAACAACAGTAAGAACTGTTATCCAAATAATAATTAGAAAATATTTTCTTGTTTTTTCAACAGAATCCCAAATTGCTTCTAGCTTTTCGTCTTGTTCCTCTATTTTTTTGATTATGTCTTCGTTCATAAAATAAATTTTTTAAATTTGGTAATTATTCCAAAGGTTTCATTATAGGGAAGAACACTGTATCGCGTAAGTTTGGCTGTTCTGTCAAAATAGAAACCAACCTATCAATCCCCATGCCGAAACCTATCATAGGAGGCATCCCGTGTTCCATCGCCTCTATAAATTCTGAATTAAAGTCCATGGCTTCAGCATCTCCTCCTTTCTTCATTTCAGCTTGTTTTTCCAAAACCTCTCTCTGAACAATAGGATCGACTAACTCAGCATATTGACCAGTTATTTCCGCTCCAGCAATAACAAGTTGGGCCACCTCAGAAGTTCCGTCTTCATTTTGAATAGCCAACGGCTTTAAAGACCCAGGGTAATGGGTGACAAAAGTGGGATTAATTATTTTAGCTCTTGAAGATTTTTTGAAGACAAAATCCAATAAGTTACCATCTGAAATTTTAGAAACTTCTTTTTTATCAAAACCTAATTTCAAAGCATTTTCTTCTATCTCTTCTCTAGTTGCACCTTCGGGATTCCATCCAATATTTTCTTTTATTAAGTCATTAAACCGAACTCTTTCCCATTTTTTATCTAAATCGATTTCAACTTCTTTCCCGTTGGTATCAATTATTTTAAATAGCATTTTCCCAACAACATCTTTCGCCAGAGATTTAATCATTTTTTCGGTAAAATCTAAATTGTATTCAAGATTCTTATAAGCTCGATACCACTCAATCATAGTAAATTCCTGAATATGGGTTGGATCAGAACCTTCATTTCTAAAATTTTTACCAATTTCATAAATAGCAGGGTAACCACCCGCCATAATCATTTTCAACTCAGCTTCCAACGAAATTCTCAAAACCATATCTAAATCATAATCATTGTGGTGAGTTTTAAATGTTTCTGCCATAGCTCCCGAAGCTTGGTTTTGAAGAATTGGCGTTTCCACTTCCATGAAACCGTCTTCTTCTAATATTTTTCTTATTCCCGAAATAATTTTAGACCTGATCACAAAGCGGTTATAAGCATCTTTATCCATCAGAACATCTAAATATCTTTTTCTATACTTTTGTTCAATATCTTGAAGACCATGCCATTTTTCAGGAAGAGGTCTCAAAGATTTTGAAATTATTTTCCAATCAGAAACCTCAACCGATTGCTGTCCTCTTTTTGTTACAAATAATTTTCCTGATACCTGGATAAAATCACCGATGTCTAAAACTTCTTGAAAAAAATCAAAATTTTCGTCACCAACATTTTCCTTTTTTATGACACCCTGAAAGGTTTCCGTTCCATCAAAAAAATTAAAAAAAGCTAAACCTCCTTGAGGTCTTAGAGACATCACCCTTCCAACAAGTTTAACTTCCCTGTCCTCTTCAAATTTTTCTACTACTTCCGCTAAAGTCATCTCAAAATCAACCTCCGTAGGATACGGATTCATTCCTGACTCTTTTATTTTATTTAGTTTTTCTAATCGCACTTGGCGAATATCTTCTAATGAGCTCATTTGTGTTTTTTAAACTTTATCGCCCTTATTTAATCTCAACTATTTGGTATTTCATAGTTCCTTTGGGAGCAACAAAAGAAAATTCTTCTCCTTTTTTCATTCCAATCATTGCTTGAACCAAAGGTGAGTGAGCTGAAATTTTTCTTTCAGCCATGCTCGCTTCTTCAGCACCAACAATTTTATATTCTATTCTTTCCTTATCTCCTTTTTTCAGCAAAACAACAACGCTTCCAACGCCAACAGCTTCTTTGCTACCACCCTTAACAACCACAGCGTCTTTCAAAACCATTTCAATCTGAGAAATTCTTTGTTCTAAATTAGCCTGATCTTCACGAGCTTGCTGATATTCAGAATTTTCCCTTAAATCACCCATGGATCCAGCAGAATCTAGCTCTTTTGCAATTTCTTTTCTTCGTGTTTTAGTTAAATACTCAAGCTCTTTCAATAGCTCTTCGTGTTTTTCCTTTGTTAAATATTCTTTTTCCATAATACCACTATATTAACATAATATTTGAATTATGAAACTAGTTTAATAATTCAGAAAATTGACAATGATAAGCAACCCTAAAAATGTTTATTATTAAACCAAACTTATTTCGAAAAATATTCGGGTCGATTTATATTCATCCATTCTAAAGTTTGCCTCATAACATAAAGCCCCCCTATCATATTTTCTTTAGGTCCATGTTCCATTATTACAGTAAAAGCATACTTAGGTTTATCATAGGGGAAAAAACCAATAACCCAAGAATTAACATAATTTTTACTTACACCTAATTCTGCAGTTCCGGTTTTCCCCGCCACACGGACGAAAGGAACACTCAAACCTTGAACAGTTCCCTCAGTTACAGCATCTCTCATCCCCTCTTGGGCAACTTTAAATTTATCTTTACTTATAGGCATCACAGAAACTAAATCTTTATTTAATTCGTCTCCCTTCACCAAAACAGGGACTAACATAATTCCGTTATTAGCCAAAGCGGCGGTAGCTCTAACGGCTTGTATTGGAGTAACCTGAAATCCATACTGGCCGATAGAAGTGTGATAAGTATTACCAACGGTCCAATCTTCCCCATCAAAAACCTCTGCCTTCCAGTCTGGATTAGGAACAACACCAATAGCTTCGTCGGAAAAACCAATACCAGTAGATTCACCAAAACCAAACATTCTCATGTATTTATTTATATTTGTAATACCCATTCCAACCTGGTCTTCGTAGCCTCCCCCAATTTCATAAAAATAAACATCAGAAGAAACAGCAATGGCCCGACGCATATCAACCCAACCGTGAGCTTTCCAGTCTTTAAAAACTGTTTTTAATTCTGGATAATAAGGGTTTTGTAAAGAAATAGAGCCTGTACTCAAAATTTCTTTATCAGGGGTAATAACACCCTCATTTAAAGCTCCTAAAGCCATAATTGGCTTAACGATGGATCCTGGAATATACAAACCAGATGCCACCCTGTTTAAAAAAGGCTTTTTTTCATCAAAGATATATTCGGCGATTTTATTATTATCATCACTGTTAGTTAAGATATCAGAGCTATATTCAGGATAACTAGTCATCGCTAGAATTTCTCCATTTTCAACATCCATGACAACTCCAGCCCCTCCTTGAAAACCAACTTCATTAGAGAGATTTTCTATGGCTTCAAACATAAAATTTTGTAAATCAGCGTCAATGGTTAAATCAAGATTTTTTCCACCTTGAGGTGGTTGGATAACTAATTCAGACTGAGACTCCATGAGAGCATCTACTTCCACAATTTTTATTCCATTTTTTCCACTCAGCTGTTCATCAAAGATTTTTTCAACCCCTTCTTTACCGACAGTTTCAATCTCATAATAATTTCCCTGGTCATCTTTTAAAGGATAGCCAACATATCCTAATAAATGAGATAAGCCGGGCTTGTCTATATAATTTCTCTTCGCATGTTTATCCCCATTGTCACTGACTTCATTCCAAACAAGCTCAACTCCATTTCTATCGTAAATAATTCCTCTTTCAGAAAAAATAACTGAATGTTTTAGTCTATTATTTTCACCTCTATCTAGGTAACTCTCCCCTTCTGTGATTTGAAGCAAAAAGAGTTTAGAAGTAAAAACAGAGAGAACTAAAATAAAAAAAACTCCTAAAGAAAAAATTGTTTTTTTGCCTATGGGTTTTTCTATTTGACCTTCAAATTGTTGTTTATCAAATTTAGGCAAATTTGAAGAATCCAAGAAAATTTCATCTGGATCGATTTCACCATTATATTTTTTATATCTTTTTCTTAAAAATAATTCTTTAAACACATAACTAGTATATACCAAATATTATAAAAATTTAAATTAGCTAAACCTGTCTTTTTAGAAGAATCTTCTAAGTATTGACCTTTTGCTTGCTAAAATGCTAATCTAACTATAGATTTTTCAAATAAACCAACCTTTTTATTAAGGAGAAAGTAAATGAAAGAAACAGATGAATCTTATGGGCTTTTAGACAAAAGAAATATAGCAAATTTTCTCAATGGAGGAAGCTTTGCTCTGATGTTTATAATGGGGATGTTTGGTTTTAGGATAAATCTACTTTTTGGAACAATAGTGTTCCTCCTGATGATTTCTATAATTGCATCCTATGTAGAGCATAAGATCCTCAGTTTAGAATCTCGAAGTAGGCTATTTTTAAATTTAGTATTTTTTGTCCTAATGATAATCCTTTTTACGTTTATCTACCCGAAAGAACTAATGCTATTTTTCAATTTTTGATCTTCAAGGAAGAAAGCAAAAAGGGCTTACTGGAAAGTAAGCCCTTTTTTATTTGAAAAAAATATTTAGAAAAAGATTAAAATTTATTAAACCCTCAGTCTCTTTTTAAATCCTTTAATAAAGAAAAATAAAATAGTTACAACCAAAAGAGAAACATAGGGTCTTTCAAAAAAGATTTCTCTCGGAACATAATAAAGAGAATCCATAATCACAGCAAAAACAAAAGCCTCAAAAAAGAAATCCACTTTAAAAAGACCCACAATAGCAAGAAGTGTCGTAAACCACCAAGGGAAAATAGCGATACTTATTACAATAAAAATATCTAGTATTATTCTGATTTTAATATTTGAACCCATTTTAACTCAAAAATATTTATAGGACTTTTAAACAAAAGAATTTTGAATGAGTCAGCTGGACTAGAAATAATTTCTTCAACGGAACCAAATACGGGCGCATTTAAACCATATGAAGAAATTGGATCGCCAATCTCAACCTCGACACCTCGAGGAATTTTAATTTCAAAATTTCCTCCTCCTTTACCAACTGCTGTAGCGCTAATATTAAACAAACCAACCATTGTTTCGGTTTCTTCTCCTGAAGATGAATAAAGTTTAACCTTTGATGTTTTAGTCCCAACCTCCACAATCTCACCGATAATAACATCCCCTAAAACAGTAACTTTATCTCCTATTTTAACGCCTAGGCTATTTCCAGCATCAATAATTAATGAATCGTATTCAGAAACGTTAGGCTTGTTAAGAACAGAAGCTAATATAAAATCACTGGAATCAGACCTCCCCATTATTTCTTTTAATTCAAGATTTTCTTTTAATAAAAGATTCCTATCCGCCAGCATCATCTCAGCTGTTATTATATCTTCCTGAAGTTGTTCATTCTTGATAATCAAATCTTTTTTTGAAGATAAAAAACCAAGAGGATTTGCTGTGTTTTCAGATATTTTATTTTCAGCGACCCAAATAGGAGTAATCACTGATTGGAATAATCCAGAGAAAGATTTTATCAAGTTAGAATAGAAAAAAACAACCAATACCAAAACAGCTAAAAAAAACCATTTCATTTTTTTCTTTTTATTATCCCTTGAGTGGTAATTCATCATCGTTTTGAATTAATATTTCTCTATATTTATCTAAATCTTCAAGAACTATTCCTGTTCCTCTCGCCACAGCAGTCAAAGGATCATCGACTATATAAACAGGAACTTCCACGAAAGCAGAAAGAACTTCATCGAAACCTCGAATCAAAGCACCTCCTCCAGCTAAGAATATACCTCTATGAATGACATCTGAAACAATTTCCGGAGGAGTTGTTTCCAAGACTTCTTTAACAGCATCTAAAATAATATCAATAGAAGGAAGAAGAGCTTTTCTAAGGTCATCCTCGGTTACCATTATTTCCTTTGGTAAACCAGTGATTAAATCCCTTCCTCTGGCCATATGTTTAATTTTATCTTTTTTTGGAATTATTGAATCAAGAGAAAGTTTTAATTTTTCAGCGGTTTTTTCTCCAATTAACATCTTATATTCATCTCTCATATAAGAGATTATATCTTGATTAAATTTATCCCCAGCAATTCTTAGGTTTTTGGCATTAACAATTCCCCCTAAAGAAATAACCGCGATATCAGTAGTACCACCTCCGATATCTACAATAAAACTTCCGACGGGATCCATAACGGGAAGACGGTGACCGATGGCGGCAGCAACTGGTTCTTCAATAATGTGAACTTCTCTAGCTCCAGCACTTTTAGCAGCATCCCGAACAGCTCGAGTTTCTACGTTGGTAATTCCCGAAGGAACCCCCACCAAAACTCTCGGTCCAATTAATTTATTAGATTCTTTTTGAGCCTTGTTAATTAAATAAGATATCATTTCTTCTGTGGTTTCAAAATCAGAAATAACTCCATCCACAAGAGGTTTTACAGCAACAATATGTCCAGGGGTTCTTCCTATCATTTTTTTAGCTTGTTCTCCAATGGCAACAATTCTCCCAGTTTTTTGATTTACAGCAACGACAGAAGGTTCATCTAAGACAATTCCTTTTCCACGACGATAAACCAAAGTATTCGCAGTTCCTAAATCAATTCCAACATCATTAGAAATAATTTTAGAAATATTTTTCTTTATTTTTTTGATTAAATCTTTTAAGAATTTCATGGATTAATTAAATTAAGTTAAATGACAAAAAATTATTACTGCCTAGACCCCCTAATATTAACCAATATTAAGAAAAAATACAAACAAACGTTATTTTATAACACTTATAAAAGAAAAAATCTAATTTTTGAAAATATTATTATTTTTTCCGCAAACGACCTCTCTCAAAATATAAACACCCTAGGATTTATTTATCTAGGGTGTTTATAATCTTTAAATGTATTTAAAAAATTATTATTTATTCCGATAATTTACCTATTAAATCATCCACAGAAATTATTTCGCTTTCCTCCAAATTTCTTTTCTTAAATTCGACTCCTCCCGCCTCTAGAGACTTTGAGCTAACAACAATTCGATAAGGAATCCCGATTAAATCTGAATCGGCAAATTTTTCACCAGGTTTTTTATCCCGATCATCCAGTAAAACCTCAATTCCTTCTTCGTTTAATTTATTATAAATTTCTTCAGCTTTCTCGTTTTGATTTAAACTCAATAAATGAACTTTAAAAGGAGCGACTGATTCTGGCCAAATTATTCCTTTTTCATCTGAAAAAATTTCAGCTATAACTGCCATAACCCTAGGAACACCAATCCCGTAAGAACCCATGTAAACAGGGATCTCTTCTCCTTTTTCATTTTTATAGGTTAAACCTATCGCCTTAGCATACTTTTCTCCCAAAGTGTAAATATCCCCAACCTCTGCTGATTTTTCTTCAATAAAATTATAGTCTCCTTTATTAATATTAAAATCAGCGAAGACATCGTCATTAAAATCATCCTTGTTTACAGCAACCCCTTTTTCCTTATCGTAAACTAAAATATCTTCTCCAGCATCGCACAAAGTTTGAAACTCAAAAGAATACTTAGAAAAAGTCCCTCCGTTTGAAATTGTTAAATATGTTCTATCTCCAATTCCCAATTTATCAAAAATATTTTTATAAACACCTTTCATTTTTTCGTAAAACTCCTTGTGTTGTTTTTCATCCAATGAAAAATCGTATAAATCTTTCATCAGAAATTCCCTTCCCCTTAATAAACCTGATTTCGCTCGTAACTCATTTCTAAATTTTGTTTGAAATTGGTAAGCATAAATCGGTAAATCTTTATATGAAGAAACATGATCTGTCATTATTTTAGTAAGAGCTTCTTCGTGAGTAAAAGCAAGGCCTAATTCTGTTTCATTATTTAGATGTGTCCGAAACCAGATTCCGTCATCTAAATCCTCTCGCCATCTATCTGTTTTTTCCCAAACATCTTTTGTTTGTAGAGTTGTCATTTTCATCTCTTGTCCACCAATAGCGTTTAACTCTTCTCGTATAATATTTTTTATATTTTCTAAAACTCTTAAACCTAGCGGCAAAAAAGAATAAACTCCCGCCATTTCTTTATCTATAAAACCAGCGCGAATAAGAAGTTGTGCATTTTTAGACACCTCATCTTTAGGCGCTTCTTTTCTTGTTTTTGTGAATAGTTGTGATTGTTTCATTTTTTTATATTGTATTAACCTCTTACAAAAAAGTCTCCCTTAAAACAATTTAAGTATATCATTAAAGGTCACGGCTGCCATTAAAGTAATAAGCAATACAAACCCGATTAAATTAAGAGAATTAGCTATAACAGGTTTGATATTTTTTCTTATAACAGACTCGATAATGATAAACAAGAGCCTTCCCCCATCTAAAGCCGGAAATGGTATGGAATTAAGTACAGCTAAGTTAATTGAAATAAAAGCAGTGAAGCTTAAAAGATAGATAAATCCAAACTCAGCAGCATTTCCCACTAAACCAACAATTCCAACTGGTCCTGTAACCTGAGACAAGTCCCCTGTCCCCTGAACCAAACTCGCAATTAGAGCAAATAATCCTACAACGATACTTGCGATCAAACCAAAGGTTAACTTTAATCCCTCCCATAAAGCGACATGAGGAAGAAATTGAACAGTCCCAATATTATCCATGTTAATACCTATGGCATATTGCTCACCAATAATCCCATCAACAGGAATTACAGTTGCAAAAGCTGACTCCGTCTTTCCCCTTTTATATAATAAATCTATTTCTTGTCCTCCGTGATTTGATATAAATTCTTTCATTTCATCTGAATTAAAATTTTGCAAAGAATCATCTCCCGATTCCATAAATAAAATTTTATCGCCTACTTTTAAACCAGATTCAAAAGCGGGAGAATCCTCCATAACACCAACCAACACAACGCTAGCGTCTTTAATATCTTCCTGATTAAACTGATCAACGGACATTGGCATTCCCGACATAAGTCCAATTGAAATTAAAATCCAAGCAAAAATAATATTAAAAATAACACCTGCTGACATAACAATCGCCTGGGCCCATCTAGGCTTGTTTACCAAACTCCTTGAACTATCAGATCCACTAATAGATTCCAGGTCTGGGTCTTCCCCAAAAATTTTGACAAAACCTCCTAAAGGAATTAAATTTATAGAATATTCAGTTTCACCCTTTTTAAAAGAAAAAAGTCTTGGGGGAAAACCAATCCCAAACTCATCAACCCTCATCCCTAATTTTTTAGCAGCCAAAAAATGACCTAATTCGTGAACTAGAATCAAAACCGCCAAAATTGCTATAAATAAAATTACTGTCATATTTTTGTTTTTTTACTTTAGAAAACGAAACTTCTACAGACTAATCTCGTCTTCTTTTTTATTAAATGCTTTTTCTAACTTAGAGTTCATGTCATCAATCATTTTCTGTATTTCTTCTTTTAATCTAAATTTTTCGTCTTCATTTATTTCGCCATCTTTTTCTTTCTTCTGAACATCATCCCAAATTTTTTCTCTTTCAGCTCTCAAAGAAACTCGAGCTTTCTCTAATTTTTCTTTTGCTGTCCTCATAAGAAGAACTCTCCTTTCTGAAGTTAAGTCAGGGAAAGAAACTCTTATCCCAGTTCCTCCCGCAGAAACAGAAACCCCCAAATCAGCTTCATTAAGGGCCTTTTCCACCCCCTTAACCTGAGATGAATCCCAAGGGCTAACAACCAAGGTTTTAGCATTTTCGGTGCTAATATTAGCAACCTGGTTTAAAGGTACCATTGAACCATAGTTATCGACTTTAACACCATCAAGAAGAGCTGGAGAGGCCATCCCTGTTCGAATAGTAGTAAATTCCTTCAATAACCAGTTTTCTACTTCTTGTAAACTACTCTTAAAGTCATTAAAATTATACATATTAAAGTAAAGTTAATTTTTAAAGTTTACCTCCACACCAAGGACTATTAGGGTGGGCCCACTTAGTGAGCAAAGGTTGTAGCGAATCATCGCTTTTGTAATTTATAAATAAATTTATTTTTATCTTCTACATAACTAAAATATTAAAACAACAAAAAAACAGTTTTTCAATTTTAATCTAGTTTACATAATACTTTAATTTCATCCGACACTTCTTTTAATCGACTGTCTGTCATCTTCATTGTCTTTAATATATTTTTATCAGAAGCTGTTAAGTCCCTACACAAAACAATTCCTTGATTTAGAAATTCCTGTTTTTCTTTTTTAGTTAAAGTAGTTAAACAAGTAAGAGGATGTAATCCCGTCTCATTGATTAAATCCTGTAAATTACCCTTGTGAGGGTAATTCCACCCAATCAAAGTTAAACCAGCACAAGTTCCATATTGAATAGCTCTAGAACTAAATTTAGTATTAGTTAAAAGAACTCTTTTACGAAGCTTTCCTTCATTGATATTTTTAAAAGAATCACCTTTTTCTAAATCATCAAAACGAGCCTTAACATAAAGAGCTGTCTTTAAATCCGACTTAACCCCAACATTATTGTGAAATTTAATTTCAATCATCCACAATTCTTTTTCATTTTGAGCCACCACATCCATCTCGTGCATAACGCAAAACCCGTTTACGGTTTTTCCCACCTCAACTTGGTATCCTCTTGCTCTAAAAATTTCACCAACAAAATCTTCAAAAGGAAAGCCGTGGGGTCCTAAATCTAAAATAGCTCTTCTTACTGAATATTTAGCGGCTGGAGTTTTGTCTTCTTGTTTTATCAAAAAAGAAAAAGCTTTTTTATAAATATCTTTGGTTTTCATCCCCTCTACCAAACTGTTTTCAATTTTATCTGAAATTTCTTTAACTAATTCCGGACTTGTTCCAGCTCTCGTCAAAGAATCTTCTAATTTAGAAATATCGAATATTTCTCTTTCTCCGTTTGCTTTGACTATATATATATCTTTCTTTTTTTCCATAGGTTGAATTATATCACAAACAAATTCTCTACTCCATATTCAAAATCACCTATTAAACTAAAAACGACTCAATCGTAAAAAACAATCGAGTCATTTAATTTTAACCCTCATTTAGTCAAAATTGAGTTGTGCTACTCGGCAAGAATCGTCAAGGACACATTTCAAAGTTTTATCGTGAACCTTTATACACGATCCTGGGTACATTCTAAGTAAAAAATTAGGATAGATACCCCAAATCTTTTCAACCTTACCAGTGACAACATGGAAATCTCCTAATGTCTCTGTACCCCCATACTCGGATACCCTATAACCAGTAACAGTTTTTAGGAGTAACAACATGCTTGTTTCCACCTTTTTTGATTTTGTATTTTCTTTGACGGAAAGTTCGTATGAAATTATACTGGAATCTTTTTTGTTAGCATCATCTTTTTTATAAATTGATACCACCTCAAAAATGCGTTTTGTGTTTTGTGTTTTACCTCCACGAACCAACATCTCAAATTCTTTTGATAATTTAATCTTACAGATTAAGCCCTCATTTTCTTTTTCGACACCTTTTGTAACCGCCAAACCCCACTCGAGAATACCTGTTATGTTTTCTCCACAGAATGCACAATTTCCACGACTTAATCTAAAAGTACAGCAGCTAATTCGTGAAGAGTCATTTTCAAAAAAAAAGTTTTTTTGGGGTCTGATATCTTTGTCTAAACGACCAGGTCCTAAATAAAACATAGTTCTATCCTCCCTATTTTTAATATATATTCCTAAAAAATTATCTTTGCAATCTCATTCTACTTTAATTCAAAAGACTAACATTGTAAAGACTTTTTTGTGTAACTAAAAAGGACAGGTCTCCTAACTTTGTCGAAATTATGTAAAACAACCGAAAGGACGACAAAACGTAAACATGGTTTTCCATTTTTTGGACATCTTTTAAGATTATCTGTCTTACATGGACATTCACCACAACCATAACTTAAAAACTATCAACTTATTTAATTACCCCTCCTCCCAAACACTCTTCTCCATCATAGACAACTAGCGACTGTCCGCTAGAAATAGCCTTCTGAACTTCATCAAAAATAACTACCATTTCTCCAGAGGCAAGGCCTCTGGAGATTTTACAATCTTGAAGCGGTTGTCGATATCTGATGCGAGCTTGATATTTTTTGTCTAAACTCGGCTCTTGTCCACTTATCCAATTTATATTTGAAATTTCAATTTCTTTTCCATCAGAAACTCTTTTTATCTGTTCACCTGTTTTGTCCGAAACAATAAGGATATTTTTATTAACATCTTTTCCTACAATAAATCGAGGTTTATCATCTGGAGTTTTTTCTGTAATTATGAAACCATGTCTCTGTCCCAAAGTATAATAATAAGCCCCATCATGGTACCCAATTATTTCTCCTTTTTCACTCAACACATCCCCTCTTTTTTCTGGCAAAAATAATTTCAAAAAATCTCTCATTTCTACCATCCCAACAAAACACAAACCCTGACTGTCTTTTTTTTCTGCAGTAAGTAAATCAAATTTTTTCGCTATTTTTCTAACTTCTGGCTTTTCTAAATCTCCAATTGGAAAAAACACATGTTTCAAACGCTCTTGGGTAATAGTCCACAAAAAGTAAGTTTGATCTTTATTATTATCTACACCCGCCAACATTTTTATTTTTTCACCATCCTCCACTCGAGCATAATGACCTGTCGCGATATAATCAGCTCCTTCTTCCAAAGCCCACTTAAGAAAACCGCCAAATTTAATTGATTTATTACACATCACATCGGGATTAGGAGTTCTCCCCTCTTTATACTCGCGAATCATATAATCAAAAACTTCTTTTTTATATTCATCTTCTAAATCTAAATCTTTAAAAGGAATATCTAATTTCGCACAAACTCTCATGGCGTCTAACCGGTCTTCTCTCCAATTGCATTTAACAAATTCTGGTTGCCAAACTTTTATAAAAACACCAGTAACATCATAACCTTGTTCTTTTAGCAAAGCAGCGGAAACAGACGAATCAACTCCGCCCGACAAACCTACATATACTTTTTTCTTCAACCCTTTTTTTGAATTTAGAGTCTTGACCTTATTTGACATGACTTTATACTATCTGTTTAAAAGTTAAAAGTAAATAAAAAAACCACTTTTTTTCAGAAAGTGATTTTTTTAAAAACTATTTTTTTCTTTTCTTCGCAACAGTTTTTTTCTTAGGAGCAGCTTTTTTCTTTGCTACAACCTTCTTCTTTGCTACAACTTTTTTCTTAGGAGCAACTTTTTTCTTTGTAGCTGGTTTTTTCTTAGGAGCAGCTTTTTTCTTTGCTACAACTTTTTTCTTTTTAGTTACCATACAAAATTATTTAAATTTATCTAATAAAAATTTCGACCTTTTCCAAATAACAAAATTTGAAACACACAGCCAGACAGAAAAAAAATGTAAAAGAAATTTGTGTTAACCTTATTATACAACTTTTTTATTTTTAAAATACATGTGGAAAAGTTTTTTAAAATATTTTTTTATTGTAACTTTAGATATTATCTGTTATCTTAAAATAGGATAATCGATCAATAACAAAAAAAGAGGGAGGTTTTTGAAAAAGAAAAAAAGAGAGCCTGATATGTTTTTTAAATCTTCAAACCCAATTTTAAGGGAAAAAAAGAAGCAAGAAAGGGATGAGGAGGATCCTCACATAAACACAATAGGTTGGGTCGATATATTTATAAACTCTCAACTATATCGTAATGATATTCCAGACTAAATAACGAAGCCCCTTAAAATAGTGTTTAAAAAGTTTCTACCGCATTTAGGTAGAAACTTTTTTTTGTACGCCGGGCAAGATTCGTCCCACGATTACTAATTATTTTTTATGCTTCGCATTAAAAATAATAAGTATCGCTGGACGCGGCTCGCTGTCTCACTTCGTTCGACATGCTCTACTGTTCGAATCTTGACGAAAAGTGCGCAGGCACTTTTCTCCCAGCGCACAAATAAAAAAACGCAGAACTAAAAGTTCTGCGTTTTTTATTTGTGCGCCGGGCAAGATTCGAACTTGCGAAGGCTAAGCCAGCAGATTTACAGTCTGCCCTCGTTGACCGCTTGAGTACCGACGCGTTTATATATAAAAAATTGTATTTGATAACTATTTTAGTGCAAATATTATCTTTATTTATGAAGTTGATTATAAACTAAAACAAAAAATATGTAAAACAAAAAAAATTTATTATTGATTTATTTTTTGAAAAAATGTAGTATACGTGCAGGAAAGTAACTAGGGCTATCGAAAATTAAACAGGAAGGAGACTTGAATAATGACCCCAAACTTTTTTTTAGAAAAAGCTCAAGAAATTGTATCCGAGCAAATTAAGAAAAACCAGAAGCTTGGTATTGGTTTCATAAAGCAGATAGCGTCAACAGAACCTGAACAAAGAAAAAAAGAGTCACTTGTCGCCTATATACAACCTGAACACGTCAGATTAAACAACCACTTTTTGATTCTAAAGATTTGTTCTAGCAACAACCTTGTCAGAATAGAATTCAGAGAACCATCATTTATAATAAAAACAAAGATTATGTATCTTTATTTAGATTCTGGTTTCCACGCCCTTGAAGTAATCGAGGCTTGGTCAAAAAGACTTCCCAATTGCATTTAATTCTGTATCCAAAAAAATAAAAAACCAAGATCTTAATCTGGGTACAAAGACCAAAAACCTTGTCAAAAAGCTACTCGACAAGGTTTTTTAAATTACTAGATTGCTCCAAAATTACTACTCGAGGTTGCGCCCCTCGTCGTTTTACTTCGTTACGCTATAGGAGAAGGACTTCTATTCGTAATTTCTCGCAAAGACGACGAGGTTAAACTCTAACCTTCTCCTTAGTTTTTCCTGACTCACTTCGCCCCACTTGTAAAGAAGAATTAGTTTTTTTCCTTCCCTTCCCTCCTGTTTTCTTTTTTACATCAAATATCAATTTCCCTTCTTTTAAATCTACCTTTACACTTCCTCCAACCATCATATTATTTTCAATCATTTCTGTCGCAATAGGGGTTAACACTTTAGATTGGATTAACCTCTTTAGAGGTCTCGCTCCATACTGAGGGTTGTAACCTTTTTTAGCTAAATATTCTAAAGCTTTTTTGGAAATATTAAAACTAATTTCTTTTTCAGATAGTCTCTCCTTAACAATTCCAATTTGTATATCCACAATTTTTTCAATTGTTTTTGGTGATAGAACATCAAAAATAACAATCTCATCAAGTCGGTTAATAAACTCTGGTCTGAAATTTTCTCTCAAAGCATTCATAACATCACCCTTTGCATCATTATAATTTTCTTGATCATCCTTGTTTTGTCCAAAACCAATCGATTCCATTTTATCAATAAATTGGGAACCAATATTCGAAGTTAAAATAATTACAGAGTTTCTAAAGTTTACAGACCGTCCTTTTGCATCAGTCAAAACTCCATTATCAAGTACCTGAAGTAAAATATTAAAAACTTCAGGATGTGCCTTTTCTATTTCATCAAATAAAATTACGGAATAGGGTCGATGACGAACAGTTTCAGTAAGATTCCCCCCTTCTTCATATCCAACATAACCAGGCGGAGAACCTATTAATTTAGAAACAGAATGTTTTTCCATCAACTCAGACATATCAACCCTAATCAAAGCATCTTCATCATCGAACAAAAGCCCTGCCAACTTTTTAGTCAATTCAGTTTTACCGACACCGGTTGGACCGAGGAACATAAAAGAACCAATTGGTTTATTGGGATCAGAAATTCCTACTCGGCTCCTTTTAATAGCATCAGATATTTTTTCAATAGCCTTTTCTTGCCCTATAACAACTTTTTGCAATTCTTTATCCATTCGGCTTAGTTTATTAACCTCTTCTTCAAGCATTCTTGTTACAGGAACACCAGCCCAACGACTAACAACCTCCGCAATTTCATTTTCGGTAATCTCTTCGTTTAGAACCTTTCGTGATCTTTGAAGTTTTTGTAATTTTTTAGTATTTAAAGCTAATTCCTTTTCAAGTTGAGGAATTTTTACATAACGAATCTCGGCTGCTCTAGATAAATCAGCTAAAGCCTCAGCCTGTTCAGCATCAACTTTTAATTGATCAAGCTCTTCTTTAATAATTTTAATATTAGATAAAGCATCTTTTTCATTTTTCCATTTCAACTCAAGCTCTGAAGATTTTTCTTGCAACTCAGAAATATCTTTATCAATTTCTTTTAATCGAGATACATTCTTTTGTTTATTCTTTCCAGCCTGTTCTTTTGTGAGAGCCTTCTTTTCGATTTCCAGTCTCATTATTTTACGATGAGCATCTTCCAAAACAGCGGGCTTATTTTCAAGGGAAATCTTTAATGAAGAAGCTGCTTCATCAATTAAATCAACAGCTTTATCTGGTAAAAATCTATCGGTTATATACCGACTAGATAAATCTACAGCCGCAACGATAGCATCGTCAGTAATTGAAACTCCGTGATAAAGTTCATATTTTTCTTTAATTCCCCTTAGAATAGCTTTTGCATCATCAAGAGAAGGTTCATTCACCATTATAGGCTGGAACCTTCTTGTTAAAGCAGGGTCCTTCTCTATATATTTTTGATATTCTTTTAAAGTTGTTGCCCCAATGGCTCTTAATTCTCCACGTGCCAAAGCCGGTTTAATCATGTTTGAAGCATCCATTTGACCTTCAGAAGCACCAGCACCGACGATAGTATGTAATTCGTCAATAAACAAAATTACTTTTCCATTTGATTTTTCAACTTCTTTCATTATGGCTTTTAATCTATCTTCAAATTCTCCACGGTATTTTGTACCAGCAACAAGCATTCCAATATCAAGTGAAAGAAGCTCTTTATCTTTAAGTGAGGCCGGCGCATCACCTTGAATAATTCGAAGCGCCAGACCCTCAACAATAGCGGTTTTACCTACCCCAGCTTCTCCAATCAAAACAGGATTATTTTTTGTTCGTCGAGCAAGAATCTGAATAACCCTCCTCATCTCATCATCACGCCCAATAACAGGATCAAGTTTGTTATCCAATGCTAATTGTGTAAGATTTCGAGTAAATTTTGTTAGAGCTTTAAATTTTTTTGGTTTTTGAATATCTGTAATCTTTCCATCTCGAACCTCCTGCAATACCTCTATAACAGCATTCTTATCAATTTTGAAACGAGAAATAATTTCCTGGGTTGTTCCAGGAGCATCAAGCAACGCAATTAAAAAATGTTCAGTCGAAATAAATTCATCCTTCATGGCTGAAGCAACATGAGTAGAATCCTCTAAAATTTTTGCTAATTCAGGGGTTAAATACATTTGATAAGAAGGTGTTGAAGTTGAAGTCCTCTCAGGTTCTTCTAACATTTCAAACAATGAATCTGTTAATAATATAGTGTCAACACCAACCCTTTCTAAAACAGAAATAACCATGCTTTCCTCCTGAAGCATTAACGCAACAAAAAGATTCAAAGGACCAACATGGTTTTGACCTCTTTCGATAGCGAGCTCATGGGCTTTTTTAATAGCGTCTTTAGCTTTTGTAGTTAGATGATTTAATGGTGGCATAATAAAATTTAAAATAAGTTATCTGAAGTAAGTACTATAATATAGATTATTAAAATTAGTCAAGTATAAAATAAAATTTATTCTGTAACTAAGTTTAATATAGTTTTTAGGTCTTCTTTTATAAAGTTTATCGGTATAAAAGAATTATCTCCAGGGTTGATATTTATACCAACGACATCTCCCTTAAGATTAAGTAGTGGTGATCCTCCTATTATACCGCTAACAGGAATATTCGTTTTTATACTTGAAACAAAAATTTCTTTCTCATCAATCTTTTCTGTTGTGGTAGAGGCTGTTTCTAAATCAGACAAACCGTTATCCCTCACCAAACCAGAAACAATCCCAGTCAAAACCTCTGTTGATTCAACACCCCCTAGAACAATAATCGATTGACCTAATTTTAGTGAATCGGCATCGGCGATGCTAACAGTATCAAAAACAGATTTAAAAATAATACCCCCTTCATCAACTATTTTTAAATAAGCGATCCTTTTTCCTGAATCAACACCAAGAATACTAACATCCATAATTTTACCACCAACTGAAACTGCGTAATCTAAATCTTCTAAAATATTTGCTCTATCTGTTACAAGTATTCCTCTCTTATCAACAAAAATTCCTAACCCTGAAAATATTCCATTTTGATAAATTCTAACAAAAGAATTTTCATTTTTTGCGACGACATCAGCAATTTTACTTTCCTCTCTGACGACAACCACCTGACTTACACTCGCGGTCTGTTCTTTTGGAGTAACTGTTTCGACTGTTTTTTCAACAACCCGATGAATAGTTTGGGTCATAGCAGGAGGAGCCTGATCCATCAAAGTAACAGTAACAATTCCGGTTGCAATAGAAGTAACGAAGCTCACAAGCAACGTAAGTAAAATCGTTTGACTTTTATTTAGTGTTTCTATATCCATTAATCTACATAATACACTACCAAGAGAAAATCCTCAAGAAAATAGCAAAGAGTGGTTGTTTATAATTATTTATTTTTTGCCAAATTAATAAGATGCTCTAAAAATTCTTCTAAATTAGAGCCTACCGCCTCAAGTGATTTTGGAAAAAGTGATTCTTCTGTCATCCCAGGTAAACTATTAGTTTCTAAAATATAAATTCCTCTTTTTGGGTGAACAATAAAATCAGAACGAGAATAATGTCTTAAACCAAGAGCTTTATGTGCCTCTATCGCCAATCTTTGAATCTCATCACTCTCGGCTTGGCTGAACCTTCCTGGTAAAATTTTTTGAGTCTGCCCATTATATTTTGAATCATAATCAAAAAAAGAACTTTCTTCAGACAGAATTATCTCAATAGGTAAAAGCGAGTAGACATCCTTATCTCTAAAATTATCGATAACACCACAAGTAACTTCTTTCCCACTAATAAATTCTTCTATCAAAATTGAATCTGAATGTTTTGAACAATCTTCCAAAGAAGACATCAATTCCTTAAAATCTCTTGCAAGGGAAACACCAATTGACGAACCTCCTCTAACTGGTTTGATAATACAGGGCAAAGGGAAAGTTCTGAATAATTCTCTAACACTTTTTTCATTTATATTATTTGATTTAAGAAGAGCACTATATGGGGTTTTAATTCCTGAATTTTTATATATTTCTTTTGAAAAACCTTTATTCATTCCAAACATAGATGAAATAGAATTCGAGCCCGTATAAGGGACTCCGAAATCATCCAGCATTTTTTGAACTCTCCCGTCTTCACCATATTCACCGTGCAAAGCATTTATAACCATATCCAAATTAATTACAAATTTTTCTGGCTTAACAACAAGACCTCCAACAATCCAAGAACCATCTCGAGAAATTATGACATCATAAACAACATATTTATCAGAGGATAAATTATTTAAAATAGAAAAACCTGTTTTCATTGATATCTGAGATTCTCTACCAGGGCCTCCCCTTAATACAGCTATTCTTAATTTGTTGACCATAGAGTTAATTATACCAGAAACAAAAATGATGAGAATACAAAAAGCGGATAAAATCCGCTTTTTTATTTATTTTTTAGAACGTCTCCATTCTTCGATATCTTTATGATTCCCTGAAAGCAAAACTTTCGGAACTTTATAGTTTTTCTTTTTATATTTAAAGGATTCTGGCCTGGTGTAAAATTCCGGGGAAGAGACTCTGTTTTCTTCAAGAGAATCTATATCGCCTAAAACACCTTCCACTTGCCGAGCAATCACATCAATCATAATCATAGCAGGTAATTCCCCACCAGTTAAAACATAAGGGCCGATTGTAACCTCATCAGTTTTAAAAACTTTCTGCACCCGAGAATCAATTCCTTCGTAATGACCCGCAACGAAAATAATGTCTTTGTAATTTTTGGAAAGTTTTTTTGCATAGGCATTATCAAATTGTTTTCCTGATGGAGAGAGAAAAATTATTTTGACCTTCTTCTTTTTCCCTTTAGCCTTCTGAATAGCTTTAATAACAGGTTCTGCTTTAATAACCATTCCCGGCCCCCCTCCATAGGGTCTATCATCGACTTGTCTTTTGTTTTTTGCAAAATCTCTCGGATTATAAAAAGTTATTTTTATTTTTTTATTTTTTATTGCTCGTGCTAAAATAGACTCGTTTAAATACGAGCTTAGGGAATCTGGAAATAATGTTATAACGTGAAAATTCATATTTTTATATTAACACAATATTTTAAATTAGAAACAAAATAAAAAACTACGCAAAGCGTAGTTTTTTATTTTTCAAATAATTGAATATTAAAGTTTAAGATCTTCTATAGCTGAGTCAACGTCAACGTCATCTGCAGCAACAACAGTGTTTTCTCGTTTTTCAGTGTTGTTTTCTGGAGACCTCATTCCTCCTTCTGGTTCATTGATTTTTAGATTAACGCGAGCGTTATTCTTCATTCCAACAACTCGAAGTAAAGTTCTGATAGCTTTGGCAGTATTACCACTTCTTCCAATAATTTTCCCCATATCTACAGGGGCAACGTCTAGAGTCATTAAAACTCCCATCTCGTCAACTTTTCTTTCAACTTTTACAGCTGAAGGTTCATCAACTAAAGCTTTAACAACATATTCTAAAAATTCTTGATCTAAATCCATCGTTTTGTAAATACTTTAATAATGCAGTCACACGACATTAGTACTGCTTAAAATAAGAGTAGCAGGTATTTAAAAAGGGTGCAAGGGAATAAATAGAGGATGTGGATAAGAAAAGGAAACATTGGCTTAATCTAAGAATTAGCCACGACAAAAATCAACCCCATTTATTTTTATCTAAGTTTTTGTTTATAAAGAATACAAGAGCCGGTCCCAAATCACTAAATATAATTTTTCGCTTCGCTCAAATTCTATATAAGTGTTTGTAACCTCAGCTCGCGGTTTTTGTTTTAGGTAAAAACAAAAACATCGCTCCGCCTTTCGACTCTGAACGAAAGCAAAGAAATTTGCTTTCTCAGGTGGCTCATATAAAAGAAAAAGTTCTAAAGCAGAGCTTTAGAACTTTTTCTTTTATATGAGCCACCTGTCAGAGTCGAACTGACGACCTATCGCTTACAAGGCGATTGCTCTACCAATTGAGCTACACTAGCATTCCTGGTTTATATTTTGT
>JAHJLO010000083.1 GCA_018821685.1 Patescibacteria group bacterium | reverse complement strand
ATCGCAGATACTTCTTCTGGTGTGTGCCAATTTTCTCCCATTTTAACTTCAACACCTCCATTTTCAGCCTTCCTTATTTCATAGGGAACAGTATTTCTATCTTTTTGAACAACCTCGTCATCAAAATTATGACCAATAAATCTTTTAATACCAAAAACTGTATTCTGAGGGTTAGTCACAGCCTGTCTTTTAGCCAAAAGACCTGCCAATCTTTCACCTGTTTTTGAAACAGCAACAATTGAAGGTGTTGTTCTGTTACCTTCGGCATTTTCAATAATCTTTGGTTCCCCATTTTCGATTATCGACATTGCTGAATTTGTTGTTCCTAAATCAATTCCTAAAATTTTTGACATAATGTTTTATTTTATTCTGATTAACTTATAACTTATATTTGATAATTTCAAAATTGGATGCACGACAAGGAGTTAAGAAAAAAATTTATTAAGGTATATTTACGTATACAACTAGATAATTTTTTTTCGAAACCGATGAAGCCAGACTCCGACTTTGGAATTATTCACCTACTTTTACCTTTGCTTCTCTAAGAACTTTTCCGTTAAGTTCATATCCCTTCTGCATGACTTCCAGTATTATACTCTCCTGACTTTCGTCGTCAACTTTTATCATCTCCACTGACGTATGTTTATTAATATCAAATTTTTCTCCCTTCGGATTCATCTGTTTTACACCATTTTCTTCTAAAACAGAAATAAGTTGGTTGTAGATATATTCAACTCCTTTTAGCCATTGTTCTGGTACACCCTCAGTATTTTTGAAAGCCATATCAAAAGAATCTAGCACTGGAATAATTTGAATGATTAAATCTCCTTTTGCAAATTTAACAAAATCTTTTTTTTGTTCTTCAAAATCTCTTTTTGCATTAATAGAATCGGCTTTAGCTCTCTGCCATCCATCAAGGTATTCTTGTTTCTCACTAGTACATTTTTTAAGTTTTTCTCTAAGTTTTTTTGTAGCATTATCTCCGAAACCATTTTTTCCTTCAGCAAGATTTTCAGCTGCAACATCATCAACTTCCACAACTACGTCTTCATCAATAACAACATCATCCTCAAGATTTAAGTCATCGTTATTTAAATTTTCATCTTGTTTTTTTACCATAAAAGAGAATAATTTTTGTAAAAATTAATAAAAATAGGTGTTGCTATCATAACAAAAAATAAGGTTCGATTCAAGTTTTTTAGAATTTTTTGTATCCTGAGACAAAATAAAGTCTTTTATTAAGAAAATCTCAAATTTATATAAAGCAAAAGAAAGTAAAAGAAAAAGCCCCGAGACGTATAAAGTACGACGAGGGGCTCTTTCTTAGAACGAATTTGCAAATTTTTAGATTATCGCTTACTCCACTGTGGAGCTTTTCTAGCCTTCTTCAATCCTGGTTTCTTTCTTTCTTTCATTCTTGGGTCCCTTTTTAGGAAACCAGCTTTTTTAAGTTTAGCTTTTAGTTCTTCATCAAATTTAAGCAAAGCTCTTGAAATCCCGTGTCTGATAGCTCCTGCCTGTGAACTTATCCCTCCCCCGTTAACTACTGCTGATACGGCGAATTTTGAGGCAACCTCAGACTCTTTCAAAGCCTCCTTAACAACAGCTTGTAACTCACCAGTAGGAAAAACCTTTTCTAATTCCTCATCGTGATTAATTATAAAAGAGTCAGCCTTAGCTTCTGTAATTCTAACTCTTGCTGTAGCAGTTTTTCTTCTTCCAACAGCTTCGTAATATTTATTTTTAGTAGTTTTATCAGCCATCGTTATTATTTAATTATAAGATTCTTCATCATCTTAGCTCTTAATTTGTTTGCGGGCAACATACCGTAAACAGCTTTTTCTACAATTTCTCCATATCCTTTTTTAGCAATGACCTCTTTCATCATTCTAACTTTTCGTCCTCCTGGATATCCAGAATATCTTTGATACTCTTTATTATCCAATTTTTTATCATCAATATTTAAATCAGAAGAATTCTCAATGTTTACCTTAACACTAGGAACTTCGTTTTTTTGAAAATCAGGTGTGTTTTTACCCATAAGCAAGATAGCCGCTTCGCTAGCGATCCTTCCTAATTTTTTTCCTTTTGCGTCTATTGTGTATTCCATATTTTATAAATTACTTTGCAAAGTATACTGGTTTTATAAGTTTTTGCAAACTTATACTAATTCAATTACAGCCATGCTACTTCCATCCCCCCCTCTAGCTATCATTTTAACAACTCTTGTATAACCTCCATCTCTATCTTTATATTTAGGAGCGATCTCATCAAAAACTTTTTTTGTAGCTGAAACACCACCACTTCCTAATCGAGAAGAAACTAATCTTCTAGAAGCTATAGTAGTTGATTTACCTTTCGTAATGATCTTCTCAACATAAGGTCTCAACTCCTTAGCCTTAGCTTCTGTTGTTTTAATTTTACCGTGTTTAATTAAAGAAATAGCTAAAGACCTTAACAGAGCAGTTCTCTGTTTTGTTACTCTTCCTAATTTTCTTCCTGATTTGTGATGTTTCATTTTTCTACTTTATAAACTTTTAAATTTTAACTCTTTAAAGTTATTCCGAAATTACTCAAAGCTCTCTTTATTTCTTGAATTCCTTTATCACCAAGTCCTTCTAAATCTAAAAGATCACCCTCTGTCTTTTTTGCCAAGCCTCCGATAGTTCGAATTTTTGCAGCATCTAAAGAATTAACAGTTCTTGCTGATAAATCAAGAGATTCGATTCTAGTCTTTAGAAACTCTTTGTCATCAGTCTTTTTTTCTTCCCCCTCACCATCATCTTCATCGGTAACCTCTTCATCCTCTACTTCGATTTCTTCTTCTTTGAAACCAACAATGGCATGAAGTTGTTTAATCATAATTTCAATTGAATTTTCCAAAGCTTCTCTTGGAGTAAGAGTTCCATCTGTTTCAATAAATATTCTCAATCTGTTGAAGTTAGTTCGATCTCCAACTCTCATATCCTCCACTTCGTAACTAGCTCTTCTGATAGGTGTAAAAAATGCATCCATTGCAATTGAACCAATCTCAACCTTATCTTTTTGAGATTCTTCTTTTGAAAGATAACCCAATCCTTTAACAACAGAGATTTCCATATTTAAAGTAGTGCTTTTATCTGTGATAGTAGCAATATGTTGTTCTGGATTCAAAATTTCAACTTGACCAGGTGCATCAATATCCTTAGCTGTTACTATTTTATTTCCAGTCACTTTCAACTTCAATTCCTGAGGTCCGTCAGAGTTAATTTTAACCCTTACCTTTTTAAGATTTAGAAGAATATTAATAACATCCTCTTTTATACCTTTAATTGTTGAAAACTCATGGTCTGCACCATCAATTTTTACAGAAATTATAGCGGCTCCAGGTAAAGATGATAAAATAATTCTCCTAAGAGAATTACCTAGTGTATAACCATATCCTGGGTATAAACCGTCGACTTCATATACACCACTAAAACCCTCTTCTTTAACGGCTTTTGGCTTTGAAGGTAATAAAATATTATAATCTGACATAATAAAATAAATTAGGGATTATTGATAAATTTGATAAAATATACTATAAAATAATGCTTTTAGCAAGGCCTATCTGCTGTAATACTCAAACACGGCACCTAGATCAAACATCTCACCGGCCCCTATTTTAGGAAGACCATTCATTTTACCTTCTTTCTTCTTTATATCGAACGAAAGCCATGTTGGAATATTTGCATTTTTAATTCGTCCTTCTAGATCTTCAAACAAAATTTTACCTTGACTTTGAATTCTTATTCCAACCACATCTCCAACAGTAACCCTGTAGGAAGGAACATTCATTTTTTTACCATTAACAGTTATATGTCCATGAGTAACCATCTGTCGAGCTTTAGCTCTTGTTTCAGCTAAACCTAATCTAAAGACAGTATTATCAAGTCTTGATTCAACACCTTCAAATAACTTATCGTAAACACTAACTTCTCTTTGAGCCTTAGCTTCCTTAATATATTTAACAAGACCTTTTTCTCTTAATCCATAGGTAAGTCTTACTTTTTGTTTCTCCAATAACTGAGCACCATAATCTGATACTTGTTTTCTTCTTTTTCCCCTCTTGGGATTTTTCTTTGATTCAGACAAAGCAAACTTCGGAGTCTGACATTTTTCATAAACTCCGGGGCCTAGTCTTCTACAAATTTTGTATTTTGTTTCTTTACTCATGGTTTTAATTAATGGTTTTAAGTTAAATTATATTAGACTCTTCTTGGTTTCTTTGGTCTAGGACCGTTATGTGGTACTGGTGTAACATCTTTAATTGAAGATATATCAGCTCCTCCTGACAAAAAACCTCTTATCGCTGATTCTCTACCAGCGCCAACACCTTTCACAACAACTTTTACTTCTTTAACTCCCATCATCTGAGCCTTTTCACCAATAAGTTTTCCTACCTCTGCAGCTGCAAAAGGAGTTCCTTTTTTAGCTCCCTTAAAGCCAAGCGCTCCACAAGAAGAAGCTCCGAAAAGATTTCCTTCTTTATCAGTAAGTGATACCTTTGTGTTGTTATAGGTTGATTGAACATGTAAAATTCCCGAAGCTAATTTCTTCTTAGGAACTCTTGCTAGAGACCTTGATTTCAAAGCCGCTTTATCTCCTGATTTCTTTATAATTCTCTTTTTTCCCATAATAATATTTAGATTATAGACTTTAAAACTTCTACTTCTTATCTACCTTGGTTCTTCCTGAACCCATAGTCTTTCTAACATTTCCTCTAACAGTTCTTGAATTTGTTTTAGAACTCTGTCCTCTTGCTGGTAGTCTCTTAGCATGTCTACTTCCGCGATAGGTATTAATATCTTTCAGCCTTTTAATATTTCCTGAAATTTCTCTTTTTAGGTCACCTTCTATTTTATGAGATTCTATTGCTTCTCTTACCTTATTTTCTTCGTCGGTAGTTAACTCTTGTGCTTTTTTACCGTATTCTATCTTTGCTGTATCCAAAATTTTATGAGCAAGCGGACGACCAACTCCATACAAGGCAGTTAACCCTATTTCTAATCTTTTTGTATCTGGTATTGTAATTCCTAAAATTCTCATTTTTTTAATTATTTAAACTTTTACCCTTGTCTTTGTTTGTGTTTTGGATTGCTACAAATAACATGTAAACGTCCTTTTCTTCGGACGCTTTTACAACCTACACAAATTTTTTTAACTGATGATTTAACTTTCATATTTATTTTTTTGAAGATACTAACCTCTCTTAATTATTCTTCCTTTTCCTCCATATGGATCTACCTTAAGAGTAACTTTATCTCCAACTAAAACTCTTATCCGATACATCCTCATTTTTCCTGACAAGTAAACAAGTGTTTCCTCTCCAGTGTCGTCTAATTTAACACGAAACATTGTATTTGGCAAAGCCTCAACGACAACTCCGGTTACATTTATATCTTGTTCTTTTTGTTTATTCATCTAATGTATTTCTTTATATTAAAAATAGCTTCATAACAGAAGTTAACTTGTAACATAAAGATATTTAACACAAGGACAATACTACCAAAATATTAATTTTTTAGCAAGTTTTTATAATAAAAACTTGCTAAGAAATTAATTTATTTTTTAAAGTTTATTAAAAATAACATAAAAAACTTCAGTTAGTTAAAAATAATATTATTTTATTACCCTTTCAATATCAATCTTGTCCACGTCACTAGGAAAATTCATTTTCCAAAATGGACTCATTGTTACTTCAGCTTCTTTAATTCCGTCATAATTAGCCAGCAAAGAATTTGCATTCTTTTTAGGTTGACCAGCAAAATCTTCCTTCATTTTTTGTTCATCAAAAACCCAAATAAAATTAGGAGTCCCGCCCAAGCTGAAATCAAAACTAACATCTTCCCAAGGATTTACGTATTCTCTTTTATCAATAGAAAAGTCTAGCTCATCAATATTTGCTATCTCAACTTCATTATCAGTTAAACTAACAACGTTCCTTGAAAGATAATTGCTTAATCCAATCTTATCAAAAATAACTGCGTTAAGAATTCCTTTTTCAACAACCTGAACTGAATCTCCTAAATCAATATTATTTTGTGACTCAAAATTTATATAAATTCCGTCATTAAACAAAACAAAACCTTCTGGAATCTGAGAATAAACACTATCTCGCAATTCTTTTTTCAAATCTTCATGGATGTCTTCTTTCATTTGCTTTAGCTCAGAATCTTCAACAATCTTCATTACACCAGAAAATCCTCCCTCCATAGGAGATTTAGAACGGGCGTAAAATTTACTGAATCTATCTGTCCCCTTAAAACCAGGAATTGTAAAATCAACCAACCCGATATTATATGCTTCTCCAGAAGAATCCGCATAAACAGTTATAGTAACACTACCGGGAATAACCTTTCCATCTCTCGTTGTCTTTCCAGGAACGGTAACCGACTTAGGAGTTCTATAAATTTTTCCATCTGGAGTTTCAAATCTTGTATTGATAATCAACCTCTCGGAAGAAGAACTATATTCATTAAAAATAGTAATTTCTCCTGAAGCTTTCTTTTCTACCTCTTTTTCGGTTACATTTGAAGTTGCCCGAAAACCATCACTACTTATCTTTAATATACTGTAAGGGACTCCTTCTAACTCAGAGTTGGAATCTTCTCTAACACCAACGAGATTAGCTTCGAAATCAATAACCTCCTGTTTTGGAACTAAAACAATTTTAGCCCCCGAGAAAAAAATAGTGAAAACAGTAAAAGATGCTATCAAAATTACAATAACAACCAACCACCATTTAATTTTGAAAAAATTCCCTGGTTTTTTAGAAGACCTTATTCCTTCGATTGGTCCAGAAAAATTTGATAAATGACCAGAAGAGTCTTCATGTACCTTTCTATTACCCGACAAAGGGATATCTCTTATTGATCTTCTTTTTGGAGGCATGACGTCCTGTAAAACATTTTTAGGCATAATAAAAATTTAAAATGCAAATCTCAAAAATCAAAGTGATGATTTAAAAATGCAAAATTAACTTGATAATTTAATAACTTAACCCTTATAATAACACAAACTCTTAACTAAAATATCAACTCTTGTGAATAAATTAATTGCCAAACAACCTATTTATAAACAAAGTTTCTATCCCCAAAAAAACATCCTTATCCTTATTTCCACCAAAATTACAGAAATCGTCTATTTTTTGTGAATTTATTAATATAGGATTAGCCACTTTATTATAATCAGGGAAAACCAACTTAACAAATTTTTCTTCCTCAACAAGCTCTTTTAAGAGCTTCCCGATATCATCGTCAGCTAAAATAAAAATATTTTTTGGTAAAATAGAACCATCAGATAATTCCAGCATCCCTCTTTCCAAAAAATCACTCCATTGTTTTTTAACCTCCAACAAAGAATTATTTAATTTAGTTTTTGTTACCTCATCTAACTCACCACTCTGAAGAGATTTAATCATCGAAACAGATAAACCATATGTATTATTAAATTCTTTTATTATTTTCCTTATAAAAGAATTCCTACCAAGGGGAAATGTTTGGGTTTCTCTAATAACCCCATCTTTTACAAAAGAAATATCTGTTACTTCCCCACTGACATCTAAAAAAATAAAATCATCTTCTCCGTCAAAGAGATCTCTCAAACTTAAAAAACCAGCTAGAGTAAATGAATGAACGTGTAATTTCTCTAAATGAAAAGATTTCCCAATAGCATTTTCGACTTTATCTAATATATTTTTATTTGCGACACTCAGAAATAAAGAAACTTCGGCTGAATTTATTTTTTTTCTGTAAGGGTTGTTAACTTTATATCCATTCAATTTAAATTGAATAATTTTTCTATCCATTAGCTCAGCTCCATTATTTTTATCCAAAATATCTAACTCAGAATTAAGAAAATCTTCTTCTTCTTTTCGGACAAAGGAATCAATTAATTCAGAGGAAACAGTGAAAGGGTTCTCTTTGTTTACTTCAATTATCTTTGTATAAGAAACATTCCACGGGGAAGAAAAAAAACAAAAACATTCCCTGATTCCTTTGTTTTTAACCTTCAAAAAATTTAGATGGGAAAACCCTACTTTCTCTAAATCAGAAACTGTTTCCGCCAAAGAAAGAAGCATAGATGTTGTAAATTTCTTTATGTCTAAAGAATCTTGAAAAGACATCTGTTTTCTTGTGCTATAAAGTATTTTAGGTTTTTTTCCTTCAGATAATAATACTAGTGCTCCTCCTACACTGGCAGAACCTATGTCAAAAACGGAGACAACTCCTTCTTTTATTTTTTGATTTTTTAAAGAGTTAAACATGCTTAAATTATAACACACAGTCTTTTTAGTTAGAAAGTTGGTAAGTTTAAATTTCCCAATAAAAAACAACGAGAATTGACTACCATAATATTATGGATAATTCCAATAAATTATTCGAGTACAGCTTTTATCCTTCTCACACCAGCAGAACTGGCTGATTCTTTTTTAATTCTGAAAGTTCCGAGTTCGTCTGTGTTTTCTACATGAGGACCTCCACAAATTTCTTTACTGAAGTTTCCAACTGAATAAACTTTCACCTTTTCTCCATATTTATCAGCAAATACCCCCATCGCCCCATTTTCTTTTGCTTCTTCTACTGACATTTCTTCCATGGTTACAGGCAGAGCTTCTTTTATTTTTTG
This sequence comes from Patescibacteria group bacterium, assembly GCA_018821685.1. Classification (GTDB taxonomy): domain Bacteria; phylum Patescibacteriota; class Minisyncoccia; order Phycocordibacterales; family UBA12079; genus UBA12079. Next base: position 13,857 of record JAHJLO010000083.1, on the reverse strand, counting down.
ATTTACAATTTCTTCTACTTTTTGTTTTTCTTCGTCTGTCATTTTTTCTGGATGAGAAAAATCAAATCGTAATCTTTCAGGAGTAATATTACTTCCCTTTTGTTCCACATGATCCCCCAGAACTTCCCTCAAAGCTTGGTTGAGCATATGGGTAGCTGTATGTAATTTTGTTGAGTTTTCATCATCTCCGCCTAAACCACCTTTGAATTTTCCGACTGAAGCGGTTCGTGAAAGTTCTTGGTGTTTTTTCATTTCTTCTTGAAAAGAATTAAGCATAGATATTTCATTCACTAAAAAACCTCTGCGTCTTATTTCTTCCATTGTCATTTCAGGCGGGAAACCATGAGTTTGAAATAAATCAAAAAAATCCTTTCCATCAATCTCCATTCTAGAAACATCCCCATATTTAGAAAATAAACGATCTAAAACCCTCAATCCTGTGTCTAAAGTTTTCATAAACTTTTCATATTCTTTCTGAATTTCATTTCTAATTAGTTTTTTGTTTCCTTCAATATCTTTATAAATGCCACCATATTGTTTAATTACAATATCAACTAAGTTAACCAAACTTCCTTCCTCAAGTCTTAAAAACCTCATATGTCGAGTACATCTTCTTATTATTCTTCTTAAAATGTAACCTCGGTCAGTGTTTGAAGGTCGCACTCCATCGGAAATCATAAAGACAGCAGAACGAACATGGTCGGCTATTATTCTCGTAGAATTTAAAATTTCTTCTTGACTTCTATTTTTTACTTCAGGATTGATAAGTTCGTGGATAGGGGTAATCTCTTTTATCTTATCCATTAAACCCTCGAACAAATCTGTTTCATAAACATTATCTTTTCCCTGCATCATTACAGCCAGTCTTTCTAAGCCTGCCCCTGTATCAACATTTTTTTGTGCTAATTTTCCAATTACTTTCCCTTCTTTCTTTTCGTATTCCATAAAAACATCATTCCAGATTTCAACAATTTTTTGTTCGTCGTCAGCTTTGATGAATTCTTCTTTTGTCATTCCTTCAGTTAATTCTTCTGTCACGTCATAAAACATTTCTGAATCAGGACCACAAGGACCACTGTCTCCCGGACTCCACCAATTAGATTCAGCTGGCATAAAGAAAATTCTTTTTTCTGGATCAAGTCCCGCTTCTGTAAAAATTCCTTTCCAAATTTCAAAAGATTCTTCGTCTCTAGGAGCATCATCATTTCCTTCAAAAACCGTTACATAAAGTCGGTTTGAATTAAGACCAAGACCTTCTTCTTCGTTAGTTAAAAAATCATAGGACCATTTAATAGCGTCCTCTTTAAAATAATCTCCAAGAGACCAATTTCCAAGCATTTCAAAAAAAGTTAAGTGAGTATTATCACCAACTTCTTCAATATCAGTAGTTCTCACACATTTTTGGACATCAACTATTCTTTTTCCAGCCGGATGTTTCGCCCCTAAAAGATAGGGAACAAGTGGTTGCATTCCAGCAGTATTAAAAAGCACCGAAGGATCATTTTCCGGCACTAAAGAAGCAGAAGGAATTACCGCATGGTTTCTCTCTTCAAAAAATTTTAAAAATCTAGACCTGATTTCTTTTGATTGCATAGGGTTTAGTATAAAGTATCTATTATTTAGTATCAAGTGTTTCAATAAATACTAAATTGGTTCTTAAAAAAGTTTTTTGATTGTAAAACAAGAAATTGTTTGGTAAGCTCTCTGGTAGAAAAGTAACTTTAAAAAATTCCAGGAGGATATTGTGGAAAAAACTAATGACTGGCAATCGCCAATAGTACAACAAATTTTTAATCACAAGATTCTAGCAAACGAAACTATACTTATACTCATCGATGAGTATAAGAAAACTGGGAATAATGACGCTAAAGATAAAGTAATTCTACATAACCAAAGACTAATAGGTAGGATCATTAGACAACACCCTCATTGGTCTTCCTATTTAAGTAAAGACGACATGCTAAATGTTGGGAATATAGGACTTCTGAGAGCTATTCAAAGATTTGAGAAGGAAAAAGGTCTTATTTTCTCAAAATATGCAGTTTACTGGATTAAACAGGCTATTTCATATACAATAGCCTATAATTATTCTAGACTAATTCGGATTTCTTCTGGTAAAAAAAAGGAGGTCAGCAAATACAAAAAAGAAGTAAAATCGTTAATTTCTAAATTAAAGAGAATTCCTTGTGCAGAAGAAATTGCACAAGAAACAGGATTTAGTTTAGAATTAATCTTCGATATTCATGAAATTATACAGCCAATAATCTCTTTAGAAACTCCGAGACGAATTGCTGATGACAAAGAAGACTCTACTTTGAGTTCTTCTGTTCCTAACAAAAAAATCCCTTCTCAAGAACAATCTCTAGATAAAAAAATGTTGGCTGTTTACATAGAGAAGGTGTTAGAAAAACTTACTTCTAAAGAAAAAGCTATCATAGAAATGAGATTCGGTCTTGTCGATGGAATTACACACACGCTTGAAGAGATTGGGCGTGAATTCAATGTTTCGAGAGAACGTATTCGACAAATTGAAGCCCAGGTATTCAAAAAAATCAGGAGGATTATTGAAATGAATTTTCCTGGTTTGGTTCCTGAAAAGAAACGGGTCTAAAAAAGTCCGGTAAACACGTTAGTGTTTACCGGACTTTCTTCATTTTTGTCTCTGGAAAAAACATTCTAGAGCCCAGAGTTATTCAGTCTAATAAGAAGATTGCTGGCAGAATTAGACAAACTAGACCCTTCATCCCTAATCCTGTAAAGTTTCTCTCGAAGACGAATAACTTCAGGACTTTTTGGAGAAAAATCTCCATCTAAAACTTTGTATATCTGATCTTGTAAGGACAAAAGATTTGAATCTACTTGCGGGTGTGAACATGACATAAGAACCTCCCTTAAATAACATTATCTCTTACAACGCGTGTCTATTTATATTATGTACCAAGTTTAAAAATTGTCAATAACCGAACCAAACTGTCTCTATTCACAAACTTTTTTCACTTCTTTATCAACCATCTCTATTTCACCCAAAATTCCATCAATCAAATCATATGCCTTCGCTTCTTCATAAGTCACCCAAGTATATTCAACAGCATCTTCATCCAATTCAACTTCACCCGATTTATAGGGTCCATAGTAACTCAAAACAATTACAGGAATTCCATCTGGCCGAATAAAAGCTAAATCTAAAAGATAGTCGAGTTTTCCCACTTCCAAATTTACTTCTTCCTTCACTTCCCTTCTCAAAGCATTTTCAACAGCGTTATACCATTGGCCAGCTTCTGTTGTAGGCTTTAAATCTGTGTAGTCGTCAGTCTCCAAACCTCCCCCAGGAACAGTCCATTTACCAGGAAAAGCTTTTTTGTTTTCAGCCCTTTTTGTAATTAAATATTCGAATTCACTTTCACTATTTTTTCGGTGAATAATGGCTGTTAGCGCGATTCGATGTAGTTCTTGATTCTTAATCATGTTCATTTAAATTAATTATTATAAAAAAATATTATCTGTATTTTTTGTTTCATTCTCCGGGATCACTTCACTTCGCTCGTTGAAGACGAGCAGACCGCTCGATTAAATAATTCCAAAATTGGATGAAATTCAAGGAGACGAGGAGTAAAAATATGAGATGTACGTACTAGTATTTCGAATGTTTTTGTGACGAAGTCGACGAAGAAGTTCGCCGATTTTGGAATTATTTACTATTCGTAACGCAAAGCCTCTATAGGACTCTTCTGTGAAGCCTTCTTTGCTGGATAAATTCCAAAGACGATTCCAATTCCAGCCGAGACAACAATACCAAGCAAGGCCGCTCCCGTGGAGAAACTGAAGGTCCAATCCAACCCAGCAAAATTTGTTAAAATAATGGCAGTAAGAAACGAAAAGAAAGCTCCGATTAAAACACCAGCAATTCCACCAGAAACTGTCAAAAGAATAGCCTCAAACAAAAACTGCGCCATGATATCTTTATTTGTTGCCCCGATAGCTTTTCTCAAACCGATTTCTCTTGTTCTTTCGGTAACAGATACAAGCATAATATTCATAACCCCGACACCTCCTACTACTAAAGCAATTCCAACCACAGCTGATAGAAAAATAGTGAGAACACTCAAAATAGTTCCGATTTGATCAACCATACCTTCTTGGGTAACTATAAAGAAATCATCTTTTGATGAGTCAGTAATATCGTGCACCTCACGAAGAGTATCCTCAATATCACGAACAGTTATTTCTACATTTTCAGGACTATCAGCTTTAATTATAACTTCATGATAATAATCTATTCCCAATAAATATTTTTGTGCAGTTGAATAAGGAACGACCACTAACTCATCAATATTAAAACCAGAAATCGATCCTTTTGGAGCTAACACCCCAACAATTTTAAAATTTCTATCTTTAATTTTTACATTTTTACCGACAGGATCTTCATAGGGAAAAAATTCATCTTTTACATCGGAACCGATGATAGCAACACTAGCTTTATTTCGAATTTCTTTTTCCCCAAAAACAATTCCACTTTCTAACTCGGCATCATACATCTCTTTCATCAATTCAGCTGACCAACCAAAATTAAAAGACTTAAAAGTTTCTCCTCGATAGGAAACACTCCCAGGAACGATCACGGCTGGGGCAATTTGAGAAAGGTGTGGGACATTTTCTTTTCTTTTTAAAGCTTCTATATCTTTTGTGGTTAAAGAATCTTGGAAAAGCGACTCAGCAAAATCACTGGGTCCTTTTGGTTCCTGACCTGGACGAACCACGATTGTCTCAGCTCCCATTCCACCAAGTTGATCTAAAATTAAATTTTCAGCACCTTTCCCGATGGAAAAAATTAAAATAATGGCAGAAATACCAATAACAATACCTAAAATAGTTAAGAGTGAACGAACCCTGTTTACTCTTAAACCAATTATTGACGTTTTGAATGAGTGATATAATTTCATTTTATTTTTTAAATTCTCCTATTTTTCTTGAACTTTCAATTTTTTCATCAGATTCAACCTTCCCGTCACGAATCTTAATCATTCTATCGGCATATCCAGCGGTATAGGTCTCGTGGGTAATCAAAATAATAGTCTTCCCTTTATAATGAAGTCTTTTAATAATATCCATAATTAAACCTCCTGACTTAGAATCGAGATTCCCTGTTGGTTCATCAGCAAATATAACATCAGGATCAGTAACAAGAGCTCTCGCGATAGAGACCCTCTGTTTCTCTCCAATAGAAAGTTGCTGTGTTTCGTGATGAATTCGATGAGACAAATCAACAGAATTTATAGCTCTTGTTGCTAAATCATTCCACTTACTTTCTTCAATATCTGAATAAAAAAGAGGAAGTTTAACATTATCTAAAACCGATGTTTTTGGTAGTAAATTAAAAGCCTGAAATACAAATCCTATTTTTTCATTTCTTAAATGAGCTTGTTCATCATCAGAAAAATTACTAGCTATTCTACCACTAAATTTATATTCACCTTTTGTCGGTCGATCCAAAAACCCCAACATATGAAGAAGCGTTGATTTTCCAGAACCAGAAGGACCCATAATAGCAATAAATTCCCCTGGGTTAACGTCAAAAGAAACTCCTCGAAGAGCTCGAGTTTCTCCACCTTCGTCGTTATAGGTTTTTTCAATATCTTTGACTGAAATAAGTGGTTTTTGCATTTTTATTTTTTATCTGGAAGTTATTACTTTATCTCCCTCTTCTAATCCCGAAATAATTTCAACCCTTCCATCGGTACTTCTCATGCCAGTTTCAATTATTACATCAACAGATTCTTCTCCTTTTAGGACTAAAACATGAGTCTCGTCATTAATTCTCAGTAATCTAGCTGGGATAGAAATAACATCTTCACGAATTCCCGTTAAAATATCAATGTTAGCAGTCATACCTGATCTTATTTTTTCATCTTTTATTGTGAATTGAAGAATCGTTTTGTAAGTTGAAACTCCCTCTATGACAGTTTCGGCTGGTTCGATGGAGATTATTTTTGCCTCAAAAACATCCTCGTCTTCATAGGCATCTAAAGTAATTTTAGCAATATCACCAACATGAACTTTAGAAATATCAGCTTCAGGGATATTAGCTTCAATTTCAAACTCTGCACCACTAATCACAGTAATAGCAGGAGCATTTAACTGTATAATTTCTCCTTTCTCAATATCAACCTTAGTTACAACACCACTTATAGGAGAATAAATAATTGTTTTTGCGATTAATGCTCGGTAATTACTTACATTTGCTTCGGCAGATTTTACACGAGACTCCTGTTCTTTTAATTGCCCATCGGTTGCTCCTGACTCCTTAAGAACTAAGGTCTGTCTTTCCAGCGCTAAAGAAGCCTCTGCTGTCCTTAGCTTTTCATCGGCAGTAGATAGGTTAGTGATAGCTGTATTTATATTTGTACGAGCTGTAGCAATACTAGTTTTATAACCATCAATTGTCGTCTGCGTCACAGTCGAATTAGCACTCATTCCGTTTACGGCATAGGCCAATTTATTCAAAAAATAATTTATTTCACTTAGGTTATTTTTTGAAGAATTATAATAGGTAGAAAGATCTTCCGAATAACTATCTAGTCCAATAAGTTCTAAATTCCAATTATTTAAAATGTCTTCAATCAACAATCTTTTTGATTCAACCTCAATTTCAACCATAAAGTCTGTACTAAAATTTAAATCAGGGTTTGTGCTTCTAGGGTTGTTGAAAAGTTGATCAGCTCTATTTCTAACAGCATCATCTGACTTTGTATAGGAGTCCTTAATTTTATCAAAAAGATTGTTTTTAGCGTCAGAGAGTGACTGCTCTGCATTTTGAACCTTTATTCTCTGGACATCTAGTTCCTCTATTCGAGTTCCTTTCTTTAATTCATCCAATTTTGACTGTTCAGCCTCAAAACTCGCCTGGGCTTGAGAATATTGAGCTTGATATTGAGCATTACTTAAAAAGGCCAAAGTTTGTCCTTCATAAACTTTATCTCCGATATCAACATAAACACCGGCAACCTTTCCGGTAGATTCAAAGGCAAGGTTAACCTTACTTGAAGACCTAACTTTTCCCGTCACACTAACTTCTTGGGTAAGGTTACCTTTCTCAGCAATAATATATTCAAACGCTTCACTTTTATTATTAAAAAAATAAAAATAACCCCCAGTAGCAACTATTATTAACAAGAGAGAAATTGTATATTTTTTAGGATAGGACTTTAATATTCTTAACAAATTTTTTACTGTCATATTTTTAAATTAAATTAGTATTATTCAAACTTTATTATATCATTTTTTATACCTGATACTAGGTAAAGACTTAGGTCGATAAAAAATCTCTAATTTCTTTTTCAATTCCCTTCTGTTCTTCATACTTAAACCAAACTATTCTTTTATCTCTCTTAAACCATGTCTTTTGTCTTTTTGCATATTTCTTTTCTTCTATTATTGAGTTTTCAATCATATTTTCCTTGCTGATCTCTCCTTTTAAATATTTTGCAATATATTTATGAGCCAACCCTATTTCATTCATTCTTTTCCAAGACATTCCTTTTTCGTGAAGTCTTTTAGCTTCAGCAACAATACCCGTCCGAACTCTTTTTCTGAACCTCTTTTCGATTCTTTCACCCAAAACACCTTTATCAACTTCAATTCCAATCTGTAAAAACTCATAGCCTCCCAGCTGCCCAACAGCTGGTGATTCTAATTTAGGAACCCTACCAAGTTCGGTAGCAATTTCGATTGCGCGGATAAGGCGTCGAGGGTTTTTTTGATCAATTTCTTCGAGCCGACGGGGGTCTAGTTTTCTTAACCTTTTAACTAATTCTTTGAGAGCCTCTTCTTTATTTTTTTTATAAACAGATATTTTCTGTGATTTTGTTTTTTTTGGTATTAAGGCTTCTAATTCCTTTCTTAACTTTAAATTTGGTTTTACTTCAGGCAAAACAATATTATCTACAATGGCTTGAATATAAAAACCTGTTCCTCCTGCGATGATAGGAATCTTTCCTCTTTTTAAAATATCTTTAATGGCCTTATCTGCTTTATTTTTAAATTGATTAATCGAAAAGGCACGATTTGGGCTTGTAATATCAAGAAGATAATGAGGAATCCCTTTCATTTCATTTTTTGTCACTTTTCCGCTTCCGACATCCAATCCTTTATAAACCTGACGAGAATCAGCAGAAATAACCTCACCATTAAATTTTTTAGCAAGTTCAACAGATAGATCGGTTTTTCCAGATGATGTCTGCCCAACTATTACAATTATTTTATTTGCCATGATTTTAAGTTTACATAAATATAAAAAAATAAAAAGCGAATTTGCCCCAAAGGGACAAATTCGCTTTTAACCACCAAATTATTCTTATCGGTTTTTAAAAAATACCTTAAGAAAACAAAGGTTTATGGGTGACATTACAAGCAAAGTAATCCTCGAATCCCAAGCGAAACCTTATGTCAAGAAAATCACCTAGCCCTTCCCTTAATTTTTGGACTCTCTGAATTTCTTCAGAAAGATGTTTTGAAACATTACCGAGAGTATCACCCAAAATACACTTACCTAATTTTAAATCTTTATCGTCGAAATAAGGCAAAATCATTTCTTTAAATATTTCTCTGTCCTTAGGATCTTTACCTTGGTTAAAAGGACACCCGTCAAGATGAAGTTCGCCACTAACCACCACTTCATTTATAAGAGGGGGGTCAACACAAACCTTTTGATCCGGAAGAGGAATTTTACGATATTTAACATCCATAATTAAAAGTTTTGCTAAATCAGCAACAACGAAAAGTCTTCTTTCAAAATACTGACCCCTTTCCTCTTTTGATTCCAGAACCGAAACAGGAATCAAAAGCCAATTATTAACAAAATACTCCGGAGGGAACTGTTCCTGAATTTTTCCAGAAGTAACCCTATTCTCTTTACCTCGACTATTTTTTAGAGGGCAATTAAGAAAAGCTCCCAAAGGTTTAGAGTTTTCTTCTTTTTTAGCAACTATCCTTAAAACAGAATGGCAAGACTCAAGAGAATCACGAATCAACATAAGCCATTCGAGAGGATTAATTTCAGAAGAATTCATTGTTCGACCTTTAATCATCCAAAAAACATCAGTTAGTTTATGCTTTGTTTCAGACATTTTTGCTCCTTTGCTTAAATTTTGACTTCTATAACAAATTTTAAAAAACTCTACTAAATCTAAAAAGATACTACATAAACAAATAAATTAAGTCAACGATTTAGTAATTTAAGGTTTTTTGCATTTATTCCATAATGCTTTTCTTTGACAAAAAAATACAAAGAGTTAAGATATAAGTATCTACATGGTGATTGTTGTGTCTACCAAACACAATACTTTTTCAAAAGTGTCTGTTTCTAACAGACTAAGCTAAAATTAGATAAATTAAGAGGCTCAAATATTTGAGCAAGTTGGGTGGAACCGCGAAGAAATTCGTCCCAATATTTTAAAGCCGATTTAGGTTTTTAAATATTGGGACGAATTTTTTTATTATTAAATTAAAAAGAAAAAAATATGAATGAACAACAAGAAAAATTAAGACATTCACTTTCACACGTGCTAATGCAAGCACTTGAAAACCTCTATAGAGCTGTACCAGGAGTTGGACCTGCCATTGAGGAAGGTTTTTATCATGATTTTGATTCAAAAATTAAAATTACAGACAAGGATTTTAAAAAAATCAAAAAAGAAATGAAAAAAATCATTACGAGAGGTTTCCCAATTGAAAAAGAAACAATGTCCATAGAAGAAGGGATGAAACTCTTAAAAGACAAAAAATATAGCTACACACTTGAATTAGCCGAAGGGTTAAAAGAACAAGGAGAAACAGAAATTACTTTTTACAGACAAGGAGATTTTATAAATATGTGCAAAGGACCTCATCTAAATTCAACAGACGAAATAAACGTAGATGCTTTTACCCTTACAAAGATTGCGGGAGCTTATTGGAAAAATGATGAAAACAACACAATGCTTACAAGGATATATGGAGTTGGTTTTGAAACAAAGGAAGAATTAGAAAATTACAAGGAAATGATAAAAGAGGCGGAAAAAAGAGATCACCGAAAACTTGGAAAAGAATTAGATTTGTTTACTTTCTCAGAGTTGGTTGGATCAGGACTTCCTTTATTTACTCCAAAAGGAACACTTATTCGGGATTTAATTATTGAAAAAATTCATGGTCTTCAAGAAGATTTCGGGTACCAAAGAGTTGATATCCCTCACATTACAAAAAGTGACCTCTATAAAACTTCTGGTCATTGGGAAAAATTTGGAGATGAACTATTTAAAGTAAAAGGACAAGGTGACACTGAATTTGTAATGAAGCCAATGAATTGCCCTCACCATACACAAATTTTTGCCAGCAAACAAACCAGCTATAGAGACCTTCCAGTTAGATACACAGAAGCGACAAAGGTTTATCGCGATGAACAAGCAGGAGAACTTATCGGACTTTCACGTGTTAGAAGTATCACTCAAGATGATGGCCATGTCTTCTGCGCCCCAGACCAAATAGAACAAGAAATTAAAAATATTATTAGTATTATTCGAGGATTTTATAAATCTCTGGATATGTTCAAAGAAGGAGACTACTGGGTTTCTCTTTCGGTTAGAGACCCCCAAACACCAGATAAATATCTCGGAGAAGAAAAACTTTGGAACGAAGCTGAAAGCATTTTAGAAAAAATAGCTAAGGACGAAAAATTACCCTACAAGAGAATTGAGGGTGAAGCAGCTTTTTACGGACCTAAACTAGACTTTATGTTTAAAGATGCTTTAGGAAGAGAACGACAACTAGCAACAGCTCAGCTAGATTTTATAATGCCCAATAGATTCAAATTAGAATACACAGACAAAGACGGAGAAAAGAAAACTCCTGTTATGATTCATAGAGCAATTGCAGGTTCACTGGAAAGATTTATGGCAATTATGATTGAGCATTTTGCAGGAGCATTTCCTTTCTGGCTATCCCCTGTCCAAATTAAAATTATACCCATTGCCGATGTTCATAGAGAATATGCCAAGGAAATCTTTGGGGAATTAAAGAAAAGAAATTTTAGAATAGAATTAGATAATAGTGATGATAGTTTCGGTAAAAAAGTGAGAAAAGCTAAAACTGAAAAAATTCCGTATTTCTTAGTAATAGGAGATAAGGAAGTTGAGGAGAAAAAAGTTACAGTCGAAAGTCGTGATGAAGAAAATCTTGGACAAATGACTATCGAAAATTTTGTTGAAAAACTAGAAAAAGAAACAAAATAATCCTAAATTTAAAACAAAAATCCACAGTAGTTCGATTACTGTGGGTTTTTGTTTTTTAGAAACAGATAACTCAAACTTTACACTCACAATGCTCACCATGGCTGATAAAAAAGTAGAAGCCATCGTATTCCACAGCGAAAATCCCAAGGTTCAATCTCCTGGTCTGGCCGTAATCAATGGCTCCATCACTCTTTTTAACTCCGCCAATCCGGAATCGCCAACCTTTTCCACCAACGATCTGGCTGTACTGACGGCCGGAGCAAAAACAACGGAATGCTCTGCCTACCTGAAGAAACACGGCCTGGATACTTCTGCCCTGGAAATGCTGGCAAACATCGGATAATCTGCCAGTCTACAAAAAGTGAAGGTTAAAAACCTTCAAAAGGACATACTCTCTCGCGAGAATATGTCCTTTTTTTTAATACCACAATAAAAAATATTCTAAACAAAAACCCCAACGATTCAACAGCTGGGGTTTTGTTTTATTTTAATTTATTTACTTTCGACTCTCCATCGTCTACCGTCGATTCTATAATATAAATATAGCAATCCTCCAAAGAATACTATTCTAAATAAGTAGACAAGAGTCTCCGGAATCCCTGTATATGGGATTTGACTCAAATAGATAAAAGAAAGTTCTGGTTCAAAAGTTTTTTTGGAAAGTGAAACATTCGGTGGATTTGATCCTCCCCCACCAAAATAAACCGATGCGCTACAATTTACAGTTCCGTTAGGACCCGTAAAAGTACCTGTGTAAGTAGTATTTCCATTAGGCGTTATAACAATAGAACTATTATTATTTACCAAGCCTATATTTTGATCAATCGTAGTTGTATCGATATTATTTGAAGACCAATATAGAGTTGTACTCTGTCCAGGATTCAAACTAGAAGAACCAACCCCCATGGTACAATAAGGCTCATTTGAACTACCCCCTACATTAACGGAAGCACTACAGGTAACCGTTCCCTCAGGGCCTGTAAAAGTTCCAGTATAAGTTGTATCCACCAAAGGAGACACAACTGAATTACCAGAAACAGGAACGGAACCAATTCCCTGATCAATGGAAACAGATGTTACATTTGTAGAAGACCACGACACAGTTGAATCTTCCCCACTGACAATTGAAGAAGGATCTGCACTCATAGAACAAGTCGGTCCATTTGGAGTAGAAGTCACAGTAACAGCAGCACTACAAGTAACAGTCCCATCTGGTCCTGTGAAAGTTCCTGTGTATGTTGTATCCACCGAAGGGGAAACGTCTAAGGATCCTGTAGAAGAAACATCTCCAATTCCCTGATTAATGGAAACAGATGTTACATTTGTAGAAGACCATGATAAAGACGAACTTTCTCCATTTATAATCGAAGCTGGATTTACATCCATAGAACAAGTTGGTGGTGGAGGAAGAGTTCCGACATCAAGCCTTGCCGAACAAGTAGTTGTCCCTCCTGGACCAGTAAAAGTCCCTGTGTACGTAGTTGCTGAGAGAGGAGAAACACTTGCAGATCCATCTACAGGAACTACGCCTATATTCTGGTTGATACTAGCAGAAGTTGCGTTTGTAGAAGACCAAGACAGTACGGAACTTCCACCCGACATTATAGACGTTGGGTTTAGATTCATTGAACAAGTAGGAGGTACCATGACATCAATTTTTACCGAGCACTTTTTTATAGAAAAATCGGGTCCTGTAAAAGTTCCTGTGTAAATAGTGTCTATCAAAGGAGAAACTGTTTTTGATCCAGTAGTCGGAACAGACCCAATCATTTGGTCAATGGAAGCAAAGATGGCACCGGAAGATGCCCAAGACAAAACAGCGCTCTCTCCTCTGTTTATTTTTACAGGATTTGCGTCCATAGAACAAGAAACGACTACAGGAGGTACGCTTGTAAAAGTTAATTGAACAGAGACTGATTCAGCTGTTGGATAAAGAGGGTTGGTGTGATCTCCGTGAACCATATGTATCGTATGAGGTCCAGGGTACAAAATGATAGACGGATATTTTTCTTGTTTAATAATATCTGTGGTTCCGGGTTCACAAGGATCTGGGTCTGTACTAGTTACATAAAATTTTCCATCAATGTACAAATCAAAATCTTCGTGAGCCTGACATTCGTCATCATGAGTTCCTCTAGCCACAGTTCCAACTACGTTAAAAGTTCCAAAATCTGTCTTGGAAACGTAAATAGATGAATAATCGTTAATCAAACAAGTTGGGCTTTTATCATAAAAACAAACACCCATATTTTCGCTAACTATAGTCGCGGCACTAACACTTAAAGGAAAAACAACAACAGAAGCAATTCCAATAAGAGATAATATAATGTAATTTTTTAAAGTCATATACCATTAAGTTACTACATTATTATACAGTTGTCAACTGTTTTTATTAAAATAGTTATAAAAACAAGACGCTAAAAAATATAATTTTTTATTAAAAATCACAAACAAGGTTTTAGAAAATATACTCCTAAAATTTAAATTTTTATAAACTTGAATTAACTCTTCAAGTGCACACCCTTAAATACTTGTCGTGGCGTTAAATAGTTAAGACGTTTACGCGGTCGGCTGTTTAGTTTACGAACAGCACACT
>JAHJLO010000125.1 GCA_018821685.1 Patescibacteria group bacterium | reverse complement strand
CATATAGCTCTAAAGTCCCTTTAAATGTAAGAATGTAAACCTGTTCTCCCCAGGTGACCATTTTCTGTGGACGTCTTATATATTGTTCTTTCATATTTTGAACATATTGATATGTAATTCCAGAAAATCCTGGAAGCTTTTTATCATTTCCTGGAACAAGATCAATCTGGGCAAGGAATGTTCGTCCTAATTGAGTTATTCCACCACAACTTATAGTGCTGGCATCTTCAGATAGTTTTGCAAAACTGACTTCTTTTAGGGGACTGGTAATACCAGTAGTATCAATTAGCGTAAAATTACCAAATTTATCAACAAGTGCTTGATATAAATTTTTCTGTGTGACAATAAAAAAATGATCATAATTTTTATATTTACCAAGATATTCCATATGCTTTATTTCATGAAGATCTTTTTTATACCATGTAATATCATAAACTCCATCAGGAACTTTAAGATTTTTTAACGTAACAGTAGATATTCTATTTTTAGCATTGTCAGAACAGTCAACATATTGTAATTGGTTTACGATTTTTATAAAAAGACTCTTTTTCTCTTTATATGGCACGTAAAACCCCTGTATGTTATTATCTGATCCATATGAAGCATTCCAACAAAGGTGAAATTCATATCGATCTGGGGATTTTGGAGGAGAACTTGAACGATATTGATTGTTATATTTTAAACAATACTTTCTTGTAACAGTAAAATTTGCATCACTCTCTTTTGTTGTAAGATATGTATAGTGTTTTGACTGTGTTAATGATTCCTGTATCTCAATATTTTCTATTGGGCTAAGTCCAAAGATACTATTCTGATAAGGAGATCCTTTTATATAAAGATCTTCATAATCTGATAAGTCATCAATTTTTTTTCCTGCGGCAGTTTTGGATGGCAGAGGACAAAGTGATTTTTGCCCAAAATGAAGAGAACGAAAACCACCATAAGTTTTCCAATCTCCAAGTGAATTACCCAGTGCGTATTTACGCCAGCTCTTAGGTCCAAGACCATATAATAAACTTGCATCTCTTGGGTCAGGAACAAGAAAGAGTTCTGGTATATTAATAAAATTGGAAGATAACTGAGTTCCCCCCTGAACTTCAGAATAATATACCATATCAACACCACCATCTCTCTTGACTGGAAACCACCAATTTCCACGAATCCAAAAAGGTTTCCAGTACAGCGGTCCACCAATAACAGGTATCATCTCTGTTTCATCTATTTCTATATCATTCTCCCCCATACGCCTTATATATATTCTTGTCTGATTTCTTCTGTGCCCAATCATACATATATCGTATCCTTTTTGGCGAGTTCCATGAATGATAACAGTAGAGAATGATGTTCCTCTTGGAGGTGCCATACTTATATTTTTATCGGGAAGTTCTTTTATGGTATGCTTTTTAAGAAATTCGCAATTTGCCATTCTTGCAATAACTTTATCAAATGGTTTTTTATTGCTTTTGTTTGTACTTCTTCCCTTTCGTATAAGCATCACAATATCTTTTGCTGTATCAAGTCCATCCGAAAGAATACTAAATCTTCGTTCTATTGGAAATCTATCAATCGAATAATCATAAAACAGTTCACTTGTTTCGTTTGAGAATGTTGGTAATCCAACAGCCGTACATTGAATTGGCTTTCTTTCCAAAATTGTATTTTTTATGACTTTCTTTTCAATTTTTTCTTCTGTTTCATATAAATAGTAGAGATATCCATTATGATAATTGAGAGTAAGTATTCTTTTAGTTGATAATGGTAATTCAAAAGGTGGTCCAGTTAAAGCAATTTTTTGTCCAGTAAAGTAGTAAATACCCAGCAGCCATCTATTATTCTTTTTGCTACCAATAAAAAGAACCTGCTTTTTCAGAAACCGATCAGAATCAGCATTGAGAAATATCTCATTACCTTCAAGATTATATTCTATATCAAGCTGATTTCCACTTTCAGCATCCAAAGTAATTAATTTTTTATGCTCATCAGCATATAAAAGAACATATCCCTTCATCTCGCCAAATTTTTCATATATAGTTGTTTTAAAAATCAGCTGATCTTTCCATTTTATCTGAGAATATGTGGCACAAGATATCAAAAGATATATAAAAAATAATAACGATGCTCTTTTCATTTTTTTTCCAGAT
>JAHJLO010000082.1 GCA_018821685.1 Patescibacteria group bacterium | reverse complement strand
TCTATTCTTTTTATTATTAATACCTAATATAACTTCTGCTTATATACAAAGTAGTTTTGACATAGGTGGTAAATATAACCCTATATATTTCAAAGAAGTTTATGATCCATATAAGGCAAGTATGGATGCAAACAGACAACAAAGTAATTTAAATACTCAAAAGGAAAATAGTTTAAAAAGCAGTTATGGTGTCAGTGCTTATTATGATTGTTATTCTGAAAACCAATCTTCTTGTGGATTAAAAGTTGACATGAGCTATGCTTATAATATGACTAGTTGTTTGAATTTTATACAATATTGCCTTGAAAGAAAATCATTGAGAGAAAGTTATAATAAAAAACCTACGAAAACTGATGATCAATTATGTCGCGAGCAGTTTGGACAGAATTGGAAGTCAATAGATAGTTCAACCTGTGGTTGTAAAGACGGGTATGCTCAAAATAATGGAGAATGTGTCACCTACGATCAATCATGTAGTATTGAGTATCCAAATACATTTTTTCTAAAAATTAGTGAAACAGGTACTAGAATATGTGATTGTAAAAATGGTTATATGTGGGATGGTCAGAGGATAGGTTGTGTCATTGCTCCTATTATCCCAACAAAAACAAACGATCAAATATGCCAAGAAAGTTTAGGTTTAAATAGCGGTTGGGACGGGACAAAGGATAATATTACAAATAACCCGAATTGTTATTGTAAATTTCCTTACCAATTAAATGAAAAAAAGACGAATTGTATCTTGATTTCTCAAACAAAAAAGGAAGAGTTAAAAGTTCCTGTTGATAAAGAAATCTCTAAAACAGAAAAAATAGAAGATGATATAAAAGAAAACACTGGGAAGACAAATTCATTCATTATAAATTCTAAAAATAGTTTTTTCGGTTTATATGAGGGAGCTGGGCTTGTTAGAAGTTGCCCGTCTTTTGATTGTAAAATAATTAAATATGGAGCCATTTGTCCTTCGACAGATATTCTATTTAAAGAAGAAGATTGGTATAAGGTTAAATTTACTGAAAGAGGTATTTATGATGATTTGTCAAGCGAAGAAACTTGTGGAGGTGAGCGCGGGAAACTTCTTCCTAAATCTTCTTGGGTAACCTTTGAAGGGTGGATGCCTGCTCAAGTTATTCCACCTCAAATTCGTCAAAATATTTCAGAAAAAATATCTGAAGATGAGATTGTAAGTGACAAAGATAACACAGAAAATCTTACTTCTGTTGGGGTGGTTGATGTTGTTACGAGCACAGAGAAAACAAAATCAAAAAATTTGTGGTCGAAAATTAAGAGTTGGTTTAGTTTTTGAAAATAAAAAATATGAAATATTGTATACTCTGTGGTACTAAATTAGTAACGAAAGCAAAATTTTGTTCTAATTGTGGAGAAAGATGTCAATTTAATAATAGTAATAAAAATAAAGAAGTTGAAACTCAAATTGATTTAGGAGAGATATTTAAAAAATATGCTTTTTATTTTTATAATCTTGGGTTAAATATTACTTGTATTTCAGATCAAAAGAATGAATATAATTCAAAAGCTGATAATTTATATTTAAAAGCTCCTAATCATACGTGGGAACATCTTAGTGGTGAGAGACAGCCTCTGGAAGAATTTAATTCTTATCCTTGGGAGACTTCAACTGGGTTTGGTGTAGCAACAGGACTTAATAATTTAATAACGATAGATTTTGATAATTGCTCTCCTGAGTTCCTGGTACAAGTGTTGGAATCTTTGAGTCTTCCCTACGATTATGAGTGGGTTGTTTTATCAGGAGGGAGAAAAGGTTTTCATATATATATTTTTGTAGATGATGTACTCGTAAATTTTGCCAAGGAAACTGTGGTCCGTCTTTTTCCAAAGCCTGAATATAAACAACAAATTGAAAAGGTAGAGCTTTTAATTAGGTTGCATTCTATCCTCCCTCCATCTTTACACCCAACAAAAAATAAGTATGAATTTATTAATTGTGAAAAACCAATAAAAAGACCTGCAAGGATAGAATTCTCTATACTTGAAAATTTTATTCAGAGTTTCTTTGATGTGTCTAAACAAAAAAACTTACTCAAATATAAAAGAAAAAACAAGGTTTTGAAGTTATTACAGAGAATTGAAAAAAAATATTTAAAAATTTAAGCAAAAAAACAATTTTACCAATTAATAGTTTATAATAAACAATATGAACAATCAAAATAAACCTTTCAACAAATATGCTAAATTAACTATATGGTCGGTTATAGGGGCAATATTATTATTTACACTTTCTTTTTTTATTACAGATTGGGAATTTTTGAGTAACATAGTTTTCTTTCCGCTTAAATCATGGGGAGGTTGGTATCTTATGAGTATATTGTTTTGGCCTTTATATATTGGAGCTTTTGTGTTACTCGCTCTGAGTTCTATTTTTGGAATTATTGCTTCGATACAAACACATAAAAGAAATGAAAGGGGTGGTGTGATTTCTTTATCAATCGCAGGAATGGCAGTAATATTTTTGATTATTTTACTTTCAAATACCATTTAATTTAAAAATGTTTTATTTTGTAATTTTTCTCTAATATATGGCTAAATATAGCGATAATATTGTAATTTTATTGACGTAATAGGGGATTATGTAGCTCGCACAATTTTTTCGGATTTTTCCGTAAATTATTCTGAACACACTCGTGTTTTTTCTTTTGTAATATTGTTGTAATATAAATATATTATGAATTTAACAAAAGAATAAACAAAAGAAGTGTTAAAATAAATAATTATGGAAAACTTAACTATTTTAGAAAAAGAAGTTTTAGAAATATTGAAACAACTGGAATATTGTTGTGAGGCTTTTATATTGTACAACAAAAATTCAAAAGATAAATTTATTCCTGTTATGTTTGCTGATATAAATTTAAAAGTTTTGCAAAAAGGTGAACATATCCATGATGTTGAAAAATATTTACAAAATAATGGAGTAAATTTTTCAATAACTTTTGATCTTGAAAATGATGTTCTTGATATGTATTTTGATAAAGAACACCCGGACGAAAGATTTATTGAATTTGGAGAAATTAAAGGAAAAAGTTTAAGTGATATTAAAAAATCAATCCAATTGCTTTATTTTAAATTAGATATAAATAAGAGTAAAAATATTTGGTTAGATGAAAAAGGGATTAATTCTGATTATGGTGTTATTTTTCCATTCAAAATAATTAAAGGTAGTAAAAGTTTGCCAAGAACCAAGACTTTGATATTTTTATCTAAACAAAAAAATAATATACCAACAAAACAGTTTTTTGATAATAGTGGTTTTACTCAAATAAGTTCTCTTAAAAGATCTATTGATGAAATAAACACCGTTTTTATATCTCATCTCGGAAAAGAATTAATCTGTCACGACAAGGTAAATGGTACTTTTGGAATTAACAAAGATTCTTTTAACTTCACTTGTAGATCAAAACAATAGGTATACATGGATTTATAAAAATAGATATCAAAAATCGCTTATTTTAGGCGGTTTTTTGTTTGTCTATAAAATCTATGTACTTTTTATGTTTGTTCTAAATTCCGCTAATATTTACTTATTATTAAATAATTAAATAAAAAAATGAGAAAAATAACTAAAGATCAGTTAAAGAAAATGCAAAAAGCAAGGAGAGAGGCTCAGCCAAAACTTGCTGTAAAACTAACTGATGAATTAGAAATTTGGATGGATGAAAGAAATTATATCTTGAAAAACGATAAAGGCGATGTTCTTGGTTACTTCGGTAGTTTAGTTCCGCTTATTTGGGATATATTTCATGAAGAATTTAAACTTTCTTTGAAAGAAAAGGCTGAATTAGAAGAAATCGTTAAAAAAGTTGATATGGCAGAAAAGTATATTAGGAGTTTGGCGAAAAAACTAGAGGGGCTTCAGCAATTAGGATAGTGTTTTACCTTGATTCCCCTTCACACAACGAGAGAAAAGAGCAAAGAGGTACATTATTACTGACTCTTAAAAAAGAGTTCATAAGATAAGGGGAAAAAGGGAAAAATAATAAGGTTAAGTTTTTAGTTTATGTTTAATGATAAAGATCATGTTTAAGTTAAGTTTACAAAATTAAAAAAATTAATTTAAAAAATAAAAATGAGAAAAAAATACGAAATAATAAAAGAAGTATATATCGTGGAAAACAAAGTCTGGTATAACAGGCATCAAGTATGTATGCAAAAAAAATATCTAGAAGAAAAAGACCCTAGGGTAATAAAAAATATAAGAGGAGGTATTAAAGCTGCGAAGAAAATGGAGAAGGAATATGGAAAGAAAAATCTTGGTCCATATACAGATTTTGAATGGGGAATGTTAAGTGGTCGATTAGAAACTTTGAGGTGGGTTCTTGGAGAAGATTGGAATCAACTAGACACATAAATTTACTACATAAATAATTTGCTGACGGTAGTAGACTCGGGACATTTATGTAAATTGCTATTTAAAAAACATTATTAAACACGTTAAAAAATTAGATTAAATTATGAACAAAAAATTAAAAAATTTATTCGCTGAGTATATAGATTACTGTAACTACACTAAGGGATTACGACCTCAAACTGTTTTAAGTTATAAAGAAGCTTTTAAACACTTTTCTAATTTGATGCCGGATGTGGAAACTCCTCGCTCAATCAACATAGAGAATATGAATTATTTCTTTAAGAAACTTCAAACCAGAAAAAGAATTGTTGGAAAAGGGGAAGAGAGAATCGGAGTAAAGGCCTCAACTGTTTTCACTTATTGGAGCAGACTAAATTCCTTTTTTAGTTGGTTAGAAAATAATAATTATATAGAAAAAAATCCTTTGCCAAAAATGAGACCAGCTCAACCTCAATATAATGATAAAAAATCTTTATCAAAAGCAGAATTACAAAAAATTTTAGTAGCGATAGATTTACATTCTACAAACCCTTTCTTACTTAAAAGAGATAAGGTTATAGTTTATTTATTATTTTATTGTGGTTTGAGAAAAGGAGAATTGGCTTCTTTACGAGTTTCAGATATAGATTTTATTAGAGGGGCTATTACTATTAGAGGGGCTACTTCAAAATCAAAAAAAGATAGGCTGTTGCCACTGAACCCTGTTTTGGAAATGCACCTAAAAGATTATATCTCGGAGAGAAATAAGAAAAATTATAAAACTGAATATCTTCTTGCTTCTAATAATTGTGATAAGCAACTTACTTTTCACGGGTTAAAACATTGGGTAAAGAAATTTGTTGAATTGTCGGGAGTTAAATTTCATCTGCATCAATTCCGTCATACCTTTGCATGTGGTTTGGCCGCTGACGGTATTGGATCGTATAAATTACAAAAGTTAATGGGACACACAGACTTAAGAATGACGGATAGATATTTAAGATCTATGGGAGTTGAAGATTTTAGAGATGAAGTTAATCGATTGTGCATTGATAATTTAGTATAGATATGCAATTATAAATGATGTCGAACCATTATTTATAATTTAATTAATTTTGGTTTGCAGTTATTTTTGGATGATTTATTTTGTAAAAATGAGGTCATCACAACGGTAGGTATTTAATGAATAAAAACTAAATTATAGCCTTTATTTTCAACATATTTGTGGGAAAAAGACCTGGCCTTATTGATGGTAAGGGCGAGGTCAACAGTTCGATTCTGTTTAACGGCTCATACAACGTAGTGGAGTGAGATGTTAAAATGAGCGAACAGCTTTGCTTTTAATCTGGTTTAGAATTAATAGAAAGGTACCACCAAGCCCTCTTAGCTCATCCGGTAGAGCAACGGTATCGTAAATCGTAGGTGGTCGGTTCAAGTCCGACAGAGGGCTCAATTAAGTTAAAATAAACAAAATGTCAAAACTTTATATAATAGCAACTCCAATAGGGAACCTTGAAGACATCACTTTTAGAGCTGTGCGTATTTTGAATGAAGTCGATTTAATTCTTTGCGAAGATACCCGTGTTACAAAAAAACTTTTAGATAAATACGAAATTAAAAAACCGACGCTTTCCTATCACCAACATAGTAAAATATCTAAGGTTGATAAAATTTTTGAGTTAATCAGAGAAGAAAAAAATTTAGCCCTTGTTTCAGATGCCGGAACACCCACAATTTCTGACCCAGGTTCGGTTCTTGTTTCTAAAGTTAGAGAAGAGTTTGGAGAAGGAGTTGAAATAATTCCAATTCCCGGAGCAAGTGCTTTGGTATCAGCTCTATCAGCTAGTGGTTTAACAGCTGACCAGTTCGTTTTTCTTGGTTTTTTGCCTCATAAAAAAGGAAGGGAAACACTTTTTAAAGAAATAGTAGAAATGAAAAGAACTGTTGCTTTCTATGAATCTCCTCATCGAATAATTAAAACCTTAAATTCTCTAAAAGAATTTACTGGAGAGAGAAAAATTGTCATTGCTCGAGAACTTACAAAAATTTATGAACAAATAATTTCAGGTACACCTGAAGAATTATTAAAATATTTTGAAGAAAACCAAGGGAAGATAAAAGGTGAGTTCGTTGTAATGATTAAGGGTCTTTAAACCAAAATTTCCTCATTTTAATTTTTTGCTATATAATACAAGTATGAAAACAATTTATTCATCAGGTATAGCCGTTGCCGTGACTCCTTTTTTAGGGATTCCTTATTCTTGGAAAATGTGGTTGCTGGTAGCTCTTGGTGCTGTAATTTTTGTAAAAGGTTACTCTTACTATAGAAAAGATAAAAGGGAAGTAAAACAATTAGAAACTAGTTTTGAACAAAATGAACAGCCAGTAGAATCGATTGTAAGAGAAGTTCTTGTTGAAGAATCTGAGGAAACTTTCGGTACTGAAGAATCTGACAAAAAATAAAAAGAAATGACGAAGAATAGCAAAGAGAATAATAAAAAAACATTATCGAAAAAACCTCTTTTTGTAGGGGCTTTTTTGGTTTTTGGGTTATTTTTTTCATACACAACTTTTCCAGAAATGATTTCGATTAAATATAATAATAGTGATGTCGCTACCACTACTCCTGAAATAATTCCTCAGGTGGAAGTTTGGAAAGCTACTCACGTGGAAATGCCAGAAGCTGTAAAAGCTATTTACATGACGGCTTGTGCTGCTAGCACTCCAAGTTTTAGGGAAGGGCTTGTGGATTTAGTTGATGAGACTGAAATAAATTCAATTGTTTTAAATATTAAAGATGAAACGGGAAAAATTGGTTTTGATATAGATAACCCTTTGTTAATAGATGCTATCGCCAATCCCAGTAACGGTGAATGTAAAATTCAAGACATAAAAGGTTTAATTGAAGATTGGCATAGTCGAGGAATTTATGTAATTGGAAGACTTCCTGTTTTCCAAGATTTATATTTAACAAAAACCCGACCAGACCTTGCTGTTAAAAGAGCTAGCGATGGAGGTGTTTGGGAAGACCGAAAAGGAATACGTTGGTTAGATGCTGGTTCAAAAGAAGTTTGGGATTATGTTGTTTTGATTGGTGAAGAATCCTATGAACTTGGTTTTGACGAATTGAATTTTGATTATATTCGTTTTCCGTCTGACGGGAATATGAGGGATATTAGTTATCCTTTTAGCGAGGAAAAAATAATAGCTGATCCTGATTTAGGGAAGGCTAAGGTGATGAAAGAATTTTTTGCCTACCTTAACAGATCTTTATCTAAAACCGATGTTATTTTATCAGCAGATTTATTCGGAATGGTAACAACAAATTCTGACGATTTAAATATCGGACAAATTTTAGAATATGCCGCACCTTATTTTGATTATATAGCTCCGATGGTCTATCCTTCTCATTATCCAACTGGTTTTAATGGTTGGAAGAACCCAAATAATTATCCCTACGAGGTGGTTAATTTCGCCATGACAACCGCTGTTGAAAAACTTGTGAATGCTAGTACAACTCCCCTGAAGCTAAGACCTTGGTTACAAGATTTCGACTATGGAGGAAATTATGATATTGCAGAAGTTCGAGCCCAAATTCAAGCGACCTATGATGCAGGATTAACAAGCTGGATGCTCTGGTCAGCGTCAAACCGATATACTCGTGGTGCTTTGGAGTTGGAATAAATTTTTTGGCAACAATTAAAAATTAAAATCCATAAGAATCTTTTTCTTATGGATTTTAATTTTTGTTTTAGCCCTATTTATCATCATTCATTTTTTTCTTCAATCCTGTATAATTGAAAGCATGGAAGACCAAAACCAAATCACATATTTTGCCGAAACTGATTTTCGCAATAAAAAAACTCCTTTTGGTATTAAGACCAGTGATCGATTGCGACACATGTATATTATTGGGAAAACGGGTATGGGAAAATCTACCCTTTTGGAAAATATGGCGGCTCAAGATTTAAAAAACGGAAACGGGATGTGTTTTATTGATCCTCATGGTTCCGCTGTTGATACTCTTTTAAATTATGTTCCTGAAAACAGGATTGATGATGTTGTTTACTTTTCTCCTGCTGATACTGATTTCCCAATTTCGTTTAATGTTATGGAAGACGTCGGTCCAGAAAAAAGACACCTTGTTGCTCAAGGTCTTCTTTCTGCCTTTAAGAAAATCTGGGGGGCTGAAACTTTTTCAGATAGAATGGAGCATATTGTAAACAATACTCTCTTGGCTCTTTTGGAATATCCAGATTCAACTATGCTCTCTATTCCAAGAATTTTCGTAGATACAGATTTTCAAAAAGATGTAATAAAACATATTACAGACCCCTCTGTTCTTAACTTTTGGTCAAAAGAATACGCTTCTTGGGATGATAGATACAAAAGAGATGCCTATGCAGCTGTTCTAAACAAAGTTGGGCAGTTTACTTCGAACCCTGTTATTCGAAATATTATCGGACAACCAAAATCAACTTTTGATTTTAGAAAAATAATGGACGAGAAAAAAATTCTTTTGATTAACCTTTCTATTGGGCAAATCGGGGAATCAAACGCAAACCTATTAGGTTCAATGATGTCCACAAAAGTCTTTCTTGCTGCTATGAGTAGGGCGGATTTGAGTAAGCCTGAATTATCCAAATTACCAGAGTTTTATCTACATATTGATGAGTTCCAAAATCTCGCCAATGATTCTTTCGCAGATATTCTTTCTCAGGCTAGAAAATATAAATTAGCTTTAACCATGGCTCACCAGTATGTAGAACAGATGCCCGAAACAGTTCGCTCTGCGGTATTCGGTAACGTCGGAACTATGATTGTTATGAGAGTTGGTTCTTTTGATGCTGAAATTTTTGAAAAAGAATTTTCTCCAACATTTTATTCAGATGATTTGGTTAACTTAGGTTTTGCTCAAATTTATTTAAGATTAATGATTGACGGTGTTGGCTCACAGCCATTTTCCGCAAGGACTTTGCCTCCTATTAAAGAACAGGAAGTCTCGTTTAAAGAAGAAATTCTTGAAGCTTCGAGGAGGCATTTCGGAAGATCCAAAGAGGATGTGGAAAGAGAAATTAATGAGTGGAATGATAAATCTTTTAAAGTTTCTAAAGAAAGAAAGCCAACTGTTGGCGCTGATGGAAAACCTCTTAAAAAAGCAGATTCTGTTGACATCAAAAAAGTTCAAAGCCCAAGGGTTGCTACAGTAAAGACTTTTCAGGGAACTCCTCAAAAACCTACACCAGTAGCTGAACAAAAACCTCAGCAAAATAAGACGGAATCTCCACAAAAAGCACCTGCTCCAGTCACATCCCAATCTCAAGAAAACCCACCCCAAAAAAACCAACAAAGAGTTGGTGCTAATTACATCGATAATAGGGCTAAGAAAACAGAAATTAATTACAGAGATGATATTGTTAAAAAACCAAATATTGAGAAACCTCCTCTAGAAGGAAATGTTTCTTTAAAAGAGGCTTTGGCGGGTGCCTTGAAAACTTCAGAGTCTGTAAAGAAATTTGATGTTCAAGATAAAAAAGAAATAAAGAAAACTCAAAATAATATAAACAAAGAAATTGAAACCGAAAACAGAAATAAACTGAAAGAGGTTCTGGGGGGAGCTCTAAGAGAAAGGGAAGAAGAAATAAAAAAAACAGAAGAAATTAAAGATAATGAAGTAAAAGAAGTTCCTGAAAAAGTTTTAAAAGACCTCTTGAGTTAAAAAATTTGTCTGAAGAATAATTTTTAAAAAAGTTATTCTTTGTAGTTTCAATATAATTATTTGATATAAAAAGTAAGAAAAGAAGTTGAGATGATTAAGATATTTAAAGCCAAACTAAAAACAAATTTGCTCGGCAAGTTTGTTTTTAGTTTAGGTACAATAGTTTTTTTATTTTTCCCGCTTGTTTTGAATGCAGAAATTATTATCACTGAGATAATGTATAACCCAGAAGGTTCTGATACGGGAAAAGAGTGGCTTGAAATTTACAATAAAGGTGAAGCTGTTGATTTAACCGGGTGGAAATTATTTGAAGCTGAAACTAATCATAAAATAAATCCAGCTGAAGAAGGAAAGAATTTAAACTTTCCTGCCAATAGCTATGCCATTATCGTCGATAATTTTGAAAAATTTAAAGAAAATTACTCAAGTTTTTCTGGGTTAGTTTTTGATAGTGCCTATTCTCTTTCTAACACAGGTGAAACTTTGATTATTCGTGATAATGATTTAAATGACATTGATAGTGTTAATTACTCAGTTGATTCGGGTGCTGATGGTGACGGCAATAGTCTCCAATTGATTAATAATAGTTGGGTTTCGGCTAATCCAACTATTGGAGAAACCAATAACTTTTCGGAAACTCAAGAACCCCCAGTTAGTTCTAGCGAAACTTCAGAGGTAGATAATGCAAATAATTCAACAACCGATTTTCCCATAGAACCTCAAATTTTTGCTGATGCAGGAAAAGATAGAAAAATAATAGTGGGAGCTGATACTATGTTTAATGCTAAAGGGTTTGGAATTGAAAGAGAGCCCCTCCAAAACGCTCGCTATTCTTGGAGCTTCGGTGATGGCGGTCTAAAAGAAGGTCAAAATATCTTGTATACCTATAAATATCCGAGTAAATATGTTGTTGTTCTGAATGTCTCTTCTGGAGAACATACAGCTAACGACCGAATTATTGTAGAAGCTTTACCGGCAGATATTATTATCTCGGAAGTAAATTCAGAAGAAGGTTTTATCGAATTATATAATCGTTCTAAATACGAACTTAATTTATCTTGGTGGAGAATTCGTTCCGAAGGTCAATATTTTAGTTTACCAAAAGATACTATTATTTTGCCTGATAACAAAATTCGAGTATCTTCACAAATAACAAAATTAAATTATTTAAATAAAAATCAAATTTATCTTTTATATCCAAATGGGGAAGTGGTGAATAAATATAGTGAGGTTGAACAATTTATTTCTTCCTCTTCGTCTTTGCGAGCCGAAGGCGAACTCCGAACTGAAAGTTCGGAACCTTATATTCAGGGAAAAATAAATTCTAAGCCTGAAACTTTAAATACGAAACAAACACAAAATGAACAAAATCTCAATTTTGATAAAAGAGAAACTGAGGGCTCAGAGTTCAAAGATCAATTAGCTTTTGCTGGGGGAATTAAACAAGAAGAGAGGGGTTTATTTAACAAATGGTTTTTTTATTTATTGGGGGTTGTTTTACTCTCTGTTGTCGGGGTATTATTTACGAAAGGGCTTGAATTAAAAACTGATGAAAATCTTGATAAATTAAAGCCAGAAGATTTTAAAATAATAGATTAGAATATAATATGAATAATGAAAAACATTCTGATCCTGTTTCTCAGGAAGGACAAAGAAAAACAATATTAGTAACAGGAGGAGCCGGATTCATTGGATCTCATCTTTGTGAGAGACTTGTAAAAGACGGTCACAAGGTTATCTCTCTTGATAATTATTTTACTGGTTCAAAAAATAACCATGTAGAAGGAGTTAAATATATAGAAGGGCATACCAGGGATATCGAAAGTTTAATAACAGAAATTCCCGATATGATTTATCATCTTGGAGAATATTCTCGTGTCTTGACCAGTTTTGAAGATATCGACCTGGTTTGGCAATTAAATTCTCAAGGAACTTTTAATGTTTTAGAGTTCTGTAAAAATAATAATATTCGGTTAGTTTATGCTGGTTCAAGTACTAAGTTTGGTGAATTCGATGACGGTGGTGATGGAGAAGATCAATCACCCTACGCCTATTTTAAGGCAAGTAATACTAAGCTCGTGAACAATTATGGAAATTGGTTTGGGTTAGATTATGCCATTACTTATTTTTACAATGTTTACGGAGAGGGAGAAATAAGTGAGGGGAAATATTCAACTCTAATTGGAATTTTTACAAGAAAGTTTAAGAATAAAGAACCTCTTAGTATTTATGGTTCTGGAGAACAAAAGAGAGCATTTACCTATGTTAAAGATATAATAAATGGTTTAGTTCTTGTTGGGGAAAAAGGAAAGGGAGACGGATATTGTATTGGTTCAGAAAAAAATTATTCAATTTTGGAAATCGCAGAAATGTTTGGTGGAGAAATAGAAAAAGTTTCTGCTAAAAAAGGAGATAGAAATAATTCCAAAATAGATTTAACTAAAATTAAAGAATTAGGTTGGTCAGAGGGTGGTAGTATAGAAGATTTTATTGAAAAAATTAAAAATGGAAAATAAAAAGAAAATTTTAATATTTTCAACAACCTATCACCCTTTTGTGGGAGGAGCAGAGGTTGCCGTAAAAGAAATTACCGATCGTCTCGGAGAAGACTTTGAATTTGATATGATAACCCTTCGGTTTGATAAAAATTTACCTAGCTATGAAAAAATCGGGAACGTCGGAGTTTATAGGGTTGGCTTTGTTTCTAATTCTCCAAATATGTCTGATTTAGTTAAGTTTCCTTTGAAATTAAATAAGTTCCTTTATCCCTTTTTATCTTGGTGGAAAGCCGGTGATTTGTACGCTGAAAAAAAATATGACGCTGTCTGGGCAATGATGGCATCTTTTTCTGGTTTCGGGGCAGTATTTTTTAAATTAGGACATCTTGAAGTGCCCTATCTTTTAACTTTGCAGGAAGGTGACCCTATCCCAGAAATAAAAAAGAAAGTTAAACTCGTTTATCCCTTATTTAAAAAAATATTTACAAAAGCTGATAGAATTCAGGTTATTTCAAATTATTTAGGAAGGTGGGCAAAAGATATGGGAGGTAAAAATATTGAAGTCATTCCAAATGCTGTGAGTGTTGAGCAATTTTCTCAGCTTTATCCTGCAGAAGATTTAAATGAGTTAAAAAAAATCTGGGGTAGTGAAGGAGATGAATTTATTATTACAACTTCGCGACTTGTAAAAAAGAATGCCATCGACGATATTATTAAGGCTCTTAAGTATTTACCTGAGAACATCAAATTTATTGTTTTAGGTGACGGACCTGACTGGGAAGATTTAGAAAAACTATCTGAGGAAATGGAATTAAGAAAGAGAGTTAAATTTCTTGGGTCTATTGAACAAAAAGAAATTCCTAAATATCTAAAAGCTTCAGATATATTTATTAGACCTTCTCTTTCGGAAGGTTTTGGCAATTCATTTATTGAAGCCATGGCAAGTGAAATCCCTGTGATTGCAACTCAGGAAGGGGGAATCGCTGATTTTATTTTTGATGAAAAAAGAAATTTAGATAAAGAAACAACAGGGTGGGCTATTGATGTAAGAAACCCCGAACAAATCGCCGAGGCTGTGAAAGATATACTCGCTAACCCAGAAAAAACTGCTAAAGTGGTTGCTCGGGCTAAAAAAATGGTCACCGAAAAATATGATTGGGAAATTATAGCTAAGGATATGAAAGAAAAAGTTTTTAATAATTTGCTTGAAATTTAGATTTCAAAATAATTTTCTATGAAAAATAAAAAAAAGTATATTTTAAGATCG